>NZ_JAUONR010000004.1:0-237226 GCF_030546305.1 Streptococcus sp. GP0011
AAGCAGTTTGTAGGTAGTCCAGATCCAGTTACAGTGAAGCGTGTGGATAAGAATGGCACTCCGGTTACTGCGACTTATACCCCAACAGTGACTAGGGTAACACCAACAGGAACTAACGCAACCAGCACAGGTCCTCAGGGTGTTCCACAAACCGGCACCCCAACCTTCCAAGGTGGCGACCCACTGGTTCCAATTGATGAAACAGTTGATCCAACCTTCGCAGATGGCAGCAAAGAGAAATCTATTCCAGGTCAAGGAACTTACACGATTTCGCCAGATGGAACTGTAACCTTCACTCCAGACAAGCAGTTTGTAGGTAGTCCAGATCCAGTTACAGTGAAGCGTGTGGATAAGAATGGCACTCCGGTTACTGCGACTTACAGTCCAGAGTTTACTAAGGTGACTCCAACTGGTACGGGAGATAAGACGGAGGGTCTGCAAGGTCAGGTCCAAGAAGGTAAAGTGACCTTCACTCCAGGCCATGACTTAGTTCCATTCCCAGCTGATTCGACTCCACTATTTGACAATGGTACAACTGTGAAGGAAGTGCCAAATGTTGGTAAGTTCGAAGTGGACGCAGACGGCAAGGTGACCTTCACGCCAGATAAGCAGTTCAAGGGTGAAACACCAGAGCTTGAATTGACTCGTGTGGATGCCAACGGCACCCCTGTTACCGTTAACTACCAAGCGGTGGTAAAAGAAGTAGTTCCAACCAGCACTAACGCAACCAGCACAGGGCCTCAAGGTGTCCCACAAACAGGTACCCCAACCTTCCAAGGTGGTGATCCACTGGTTCCAATCGATGAAACAGTTGAACCAACCTTCGAAGATGTAAGCAAAGAGAAATCTATTCCAGGTCAAGGAACTTACACGATTGCACCAGATGGAGCTGTAACTTTCACACCAGACAAACAGTTTGTCGGAAACCCAGATCCAATTATAGTCAAACGTGTGGATAAGAATGGCACTCCAGTCACTGCAACATACAGTCCAGAGTTCACTAAGGTAACACCAACTGGTACTGGTGATAAGACAGAGGGTCTGCAAGGTCAGGTTCAAGAAGGTAAAGTGACCTTCACCCCAGGCCATGACTCAGTTCCATTCCCAGCTGATTCAACTCCACTATTTGACAATGGTATAACTGTGAAAGAAGTGCCAAATGTTGGTAAGTTCGAAGTAGACGCAGATGGCAAGGTGACCTTCACCCCAGAGAAACAGTTCAAGGGTGAAACACCAGAGCTTGAATTGACTCGTGTAGATGCTAACGGCACTCCTGTTACTGTCAAGTACCAAGCGGTGGTGAAAGAAGTAGTTCCAACCAGCACTAACGCAACCAGCACAGGTCCTCAGGGTGTTCCACAAACAGGAACTCCAAGCTTCCAAGGTGGTGACCCACTGGTTCCAATTGATGAAACAGTTGACCCAACCTTCGCAGATGGAAGCAAAGAGAAGACGATTCCGGGTCAAGGAACCTACACGATTTCGCTAGACGGAACAGTGACCTTCACTCCAGACAAGCAGTTTGTAGGGAAACCTGATCCAATCACAGTCAAACGCGTAGATAAGAACGGTACCCCAGTTACTGCGACTTACATTCTAGAGTTCACTAAGGTAACACCAACTGGTAAAGATACTTCTTCAGTGAACATTAAGGGGCTTGTTCAAACGGGTACGCCAACATTTGAAGGTGGTAATCCGCTTGTTCCAATCGATGAAACAGTGGCAGCAACATTTGAAGATGGATCAACTGAAAAAGTGATTCCAGGTGAAGGAACTTATACAATCTCACCAGACGGCACCGTCACTTTCACGCCAGAGGCAGACTTTGTAGGAAAAGGAACCGGCGTAACGATTGTCCGTAAGGACAAGAATGGTACTCCAGTTACTGCAAGCTATCGCCCAACAGTTGTAGATCCATCTACTGGTCATGATACGGCTTCTACAGGAGCAAAAGGCCAACCACAAGTGGCAACACCAGTGTTTGAAGGACATATCGATAGTACAGTTCCACCAACCTTTGAGGATGGTAGCACGACTATGATTGTTCCGGGTGAAGGAAGCTATACAATTGATAAAGATGGTAAGATTACCTTTACTCCAGAACCAGACTTTGTTGGTACAGCTAAAGGATTGGTTGTGAAACGTTTGGATGTGTATGGAAATGTAGTTACTGCTCGCTACACACCAACTGTCCTTGGACAAACACAAGTGAGTGATGCGACATCAGAAGGTCTTAAAGGTCAAACTCAGACTGGTAAACCAAACTTTACAGGTGATGTCGATCTGACAGTTCCGCCAACCTTTGAAGATGGAACAACTGAAAAAGTCGTTCCAGGTGAAGGAACTTATGTAATCTCACCAGATGGCACCGTCATCTTTACCCCAGAGGCAGACTTTGTAGGACAAGCCAAAGGTGTGAAAGTGATCCGTAAAGATCGCAATGGAAATATCATTTCAGGATTCTATACTCCAACAGTAGTAGAACTTCCAGAGCAAGTGAAACAGTCTGATAAAAAAGAACTTTCAGTACCTGATTCGAAACCAGATCAATTGACGCAAAACATCTCTGTAGAAAAAAATCAACTTCCAAATACAGGAAGTCAAGAAGATGGTTTGAAAAATCTAGGAATCCTGACAGCTCTAACAGGTGTCATGACACTTGGATTGCTAGGTAAAAAGAAACGAAACGATGAATCAGACTAATCATTTTTAAGAACCGAGAAATCGGTTCTTTTTTATGACATTTGTCATATTTCCTAGTGACAGAAGCATCTAGCTCCGCCAACTTCAAAAGACTATAATTGAAGTATGAAATGGAGGAAGAAGAAATGAAAAATAAAATGATTGTCGCAGTGAGTTTAGTAGCAGCAGGAGTTATGACCTATCTCATGTTTTCAGGATTGGACGAGGGTTTCTATCATTTTCCTTGGGAGCTCTTTGCTGGCTTTGGAATGATGTCTTGGCTTGTCAGAGAAGGTTTGAAATTATTCAGAGATGTGAAAAAGGAGTTTGAGGAATGAAAAAAGCAATCATCTATTTCTTTATCGGCCTGTCACTCTTGGTATGGTTAGTGGAAATGTTTACTGGTTGGTTTGACCAAACCTTGCTTCGGCAATTCATTCGTGGTGCTTGGGGTTTTGGATTTATGATTTTCGTTGTTTTCCCTATGGGAATGAAGTGGTTGAAAGGAGAATCTCATGACTGTGATTAAAGTTGAGAAATTGAGTAAGAAAATAAAAGACAAGGAGATCTTGCGGAACATCTCTTTTGAAATCAACGATGGTGAATGTGTCGCCTTGATTGGGCCTAATGGAGCAGGAAAGACAACCTTGATTGATTGTCTCTTAGGCGATAAGTTCATGAGCTCAGGTCAGGTCGCCATTCAAGGATTTGCGCCAATAGATCCTCGTTTAAAGCAGCTTATTTCTATCTTGCCTCAAGAAAATACGGTGGTTCAAGACTTGAAAGTGAAAGAACTCTTATCCTTCTTTCAATCAATCTATCCAAACAGTCTCTCAAATCAAGAAATTGATGATTTGCTAAAATTTTCGGACAAACAGAAAAATCAGCTTGCGGGCAAGTTGTCTGGTGGGCAAAAACGTTTGTTCTCTTTCGTGTTGGCTTTAATCGGTCGTCCGAAAATTCTATTTTTGGACGAACCAACTGCTGCCATGGATACCTCGACACGTCAGCATTTTTGGGAAATTGTCAATCAGTTAAAGAAAAATGGTGTCACCATTGTCTACTCTTCTCACTATATCGAAGAGGTAGAACATACGGCTGACCGCATTTTGGTACTCCACAAGGGAGAATTGATTCGCGATACGACGCCTTATGCTATGCGTGGTGAAGAACAAGAAAAACATTTTACGGTACCACTAACTTATCAGGAAGTTATCAGCACTTTGGACCAGATTCAAGAGCTTGAAATCAAGCAAAATGCTCTTTCCTTCACAACCAAAGAAGCCAGCCAGGTATGGAAAGTTTTGCAAGAACAGGGCTGCATGATCGAAGAAATTGAAGTTCGCAATCGAACTCTCTTAGACAGTATCTTCGAAACGACTCAAGACTAAAGGAGATTGACGATGAAAAATATGACAAGTCTCATGAAAGTGGAAATCATTCTGATGAAACGGCAAGCAGTCTACTACTTGCTATCCATCGGACTTCCAAGTGTGTTTTACCTTATCTTTTCTGGTATGATGTCAGGGTCAGATATTCCAGAAATTGCTCTTCAAGCCTATCTCTTTGCCATGACGCTCTTTAGTATCATGTCAAGTGCCTTTTTCAGTATCCCTAGCACACTCGAATCCGACAAGACGAACAACTGGCAAAAATTGATTCAACATTCTCCCGTATCTATGGTAGAATATTATGTATCAAAACTGTTCAGCACTCTGCTTACTTTCTTGTTATCAATTATAGTTGTCTTTTCGGTTGGTCATTTTGTCCGCGGAGTGACGCTACCTTGGCTTGACTGGTTGGTAATTGGTGCTATTTTGCTGGTCGGAAGTGTGGTCTTTATCAGTATGGGTGTCTTGGTGAGCTTGTTACCCAGTGCTCAACTGATGACGGTTGTTGGAAATATTGCCTATATTGCTTTGGCTGTCCTAGGTGGACTGTGGTTCCCCTTGGATTCCTTCCCAGAATGGCTCCAATCTATTGGCAAACTGACTCCAACCTATCAACTGATGCAGGTTGTCTCTACTTATTTGGAGCATCACGAGTTTAACATTCTTGCTGCCTTGGTTGTACTAGGTTATACAGTTTTCTTTGGTGTATTGGTCATTCAACTGAAAAAACGGATCGAGGTAAAATAAATCTATGTTGGAAAAATTTAAAAACATTCATTATATGTTTCATATTTCAATAGTGTTTATCATCTTTCCTATAGCGGGTGTCATCGTTGGAGATTACCCGCTTTTAACCTTGTTCTGGGCTCTACTATTTGTACTTGCCTTCTATTCGGTTTTAATCAGTCAGAATCGCACCGTGCAGTGGCTGGCTTGGTGGGTCATGCTTGCCTACATTTTTTATACATCTGTTTGGCTAAGTTCGGGTTTCACATGGTTTATCTTCTATTTATCCAACCTCCTTATTTATGAGCTGGATGAGATTTCTTTTCACTCTTGGCGTTTTGTCAGTTTTGTTGTCTTGCAACCGTTCATTCTGACCGGAATCTATATGGTCAATCATGTTAGTCCCTGGCAGCTACTCTTTTTCTTGGTGACCTTTATCTTTTCCGATGCAATGACCTTTGGTCTTTATCGAATTCGGATAGCAGAAGAGCTAAAAGAAGAAAAGATGAAACAAAATGCCAAGCTCAATCTTTTATTGGCTGAAAACGAACGCAGTCGTATCGGTCAGGATCTTCATGACAGTCTAGGCCATACCTTTGCCATGTTGAGTGTGAAGACAGATCTTGCCCTCCAGCTTCTTCAAATGCAGGCCTATCCTCAAGTGGAAAAAGAATTAAAAGAAATTCATCAGATCAGTAAAGAATCCATGAATGAAGTTCGTACAATTATCGAAAATCTTAAAACAAGAACCCTTGCTTCCGAATTTGCGACTGTTAAAAAAATGCTGGAAATTGCAGGAATTGAAACGGAAATCAATCACCAACTAGATACAGCTAGCCTAACTCAGGAATTAGAATCAACGGCCTCCATGATTTTACTTGAGTTAGTGACCAACATCATCAAACATGCCAAAGCATCGAAAGCTTACTTGAAATTAGAACGAACTGAGAAAGAACTCATTCTAACAGTGAGAGATGATGGCTGTGGCTTTGCTTCTCTAAAAGGAGATGAACTCCATACTGTTCGAGACCGTGTCTTTCCATTTTCAGGAGAAGTAAAAGTGATCAGTCAGAAACATCCGACTGAAGTGCAGGTTCGACTACCTTACAAGGAGAGAAACTAAGATGAAACTACTTGTTGCAGAAGATCAAAGTATGTTGCGAGATGCCATGTGCCAGTTGCTTACCTTTCAACCAGATGTAGAGTCTGTCCTACAAGCCAAGGATGGCCAAGAAGCAATCCAGCTCCTAGACAAGGAGTATGTAGATATCGCCATCCTTGACGTAGAAATGCCTGTTAAGACAGGCCTCGAAGTCTTGGAGTGGATACGAGCAGAAAAGCTAGAAACAAAGGTAGTTGTGGTGACGACCTTCAAGCGTCCCGGTTATTTTGAACGTGCGGTCAAGGCTGGAGTGGATGCTTATGTCTTAAAAGAAAGAAGCATTGCAGACCTCATGCAAACCTTGCACACTGTTCTTGAAGGACGTAAGGAATATTCGCCTGAATTGATGGAAGTGGTGATGACGCACCCCAATCCGTTAACAGAGCAAGAAATCGCTGTTTTAAAGGGAATCGCTCAGGGCTTGTCTAACCAAGAAATCGCAGACCAACTCTATCTATCAAATGGAACCGTCCGAAACTATGTCACCAATATTCTTTCGAAACTAGATGCTGGTAATCGAACAGAGGCAGCCAACATTGCAAAAGAATCTGGTTGGCTTTGATAAGAAGGGTAAAAAATTCCGAAATGACAACTTGAATCAAAGGAAAACCATACTAGAAAGGAGGAGGCAAATTGCCTCCTTTTCTGGTTTAGAAAAGGGGTGAAAGCTAGTGTCAAAGAGTGAAAAGATCAGAATAAAAATGAAAAATATCTTGACAATGAAGGAAAAATTGTGTTACAATAATAGACGGTACTTTTTACTTTTGGTCTCTCAAAAGTGTACAGGGACGTGCTGACAAATGTTGCAAAAGTACACACAGATGGTAGCTGTCACCAAGTGTATCATCACCAAAAATAAAAAAACACAGGAGAATGTAGATGCCTACAATTAACCAATTGGTTCGCAAACCGCGTAAATCAAAAGTAGAAAAATCTAAATCACCAGCTTTGAACGTTGGTTACAACAGTCATAAAAAAGTTCAAACAAACGTTTCTTCACCACAAAAACGTGGTGTTGCAACTCGTGTGGGAACAATGACACCTAAAAAACCTAACTCTGCCCTTCGTAAATTCGCTCGTGTACGTTTGAGCAACCTTATCGAAGTTACTGCCTACATCCCAGGTATCGGACACAACTTGCAAGAGCACAGCGTGGTGCTTCTTCGTGGTGGACGTGTAAAAGACCTTCCAGGGGTACGTTACCATATCGTACGTGGTGCACTTGATACTGCAGGTGTTAACGATCGTAAACAAGGCCGTTCTAAATACGGTACTAAACGTCCAAAAGCATAAGGAAAGGGGATAAAGAGAAATGAGTCGTAAAAATAGAGCTCCAAAACGTGACGTATTGCCAGATCCGCTTTACAATTCACAACTAGTTACTCGTCTTATCAACCGCGTTATGCTTGACGGTAAACGTGGTACAGCTGCTTCAATCGTTTACGGTGCTTTTGAACAAATCAAAGAAGCTACTGGTAACGATGCACTTGAAGTATTTGAAACAGCTATGGAAAACATCATGCCTGTACTTGAAGTACGTGCACGTCGTGTTGGTGGATCTAACTACCAAGTCCCAGTTGAAGTTCGTCCAGAACGTCGTACAACACTTGGACTTCGTTGGTTGGTAACCATCGCTCGCCTTCGTGGTGAACACACAATGCAAGACCGTCTTGCAAAAGAAATCTTGGATGCTGCGAACAACACTGGTGCAGCTGTTAAGAAACGTGAAGACACTCACCGTATGGCTGAAGCTAACCGTGCCTTCGCACACTTCCGTTGGTAATAAAATGATACCAAGAGCGGCAAAGGCCCAAGGCAAAAATAGGAAACTGATGCAGTGTTCCGTGAACACAAAGCAGTTTATCTTTTTTGCACCGGGCCTCGCTCGGGTTCAAATCAGTTAACTTGAGCTTCTAGCCCGAGTTCAATTCAACTTGTATACAAGTTGAAACCAACAAAAACAAGATAAACATTGAGAACGGGTAGGTCCTGCCTATCCGTTTTTATTAAAATCGTGTTATAATAGAATAGAAATTAAAATAAATAGGAGAAACAAACCTCATGGCACGCGAATTTTCACTAGAAAAAACTCGTAATATCGGTATCATGGCTCACGTCGATGCTGGTAAAACAACAACTACTGAGCGTATTCTTTACTACACTGGTAAAATCCACAAAATCGGTGAAACTCACGAAGGTGCGTCACAAATGGACTGGATGGAGCAAGAGCAAGAACGTGGTATCACTATCACATCTGCTGCGACAACAGCTCAATGGAACAACCACCGCGTAAACATCATCGACACACCAGGACACGTGGACTTCACAATCGAAGTACAACGTTCTCTTCGTGTATTGGACGGTGCGGTTACTGTTCTTGACTCACAATCAGGTGTTGAGCCTCAAACTGAAACAGTTTGGCGTCAAGCAACTGAGTACGGAGTTCCACGTATCGTATTTGCCAACAAAATGGACAAAATCGGTGCTGACTTCCTTTACTCAGTAAGCACACTTCACGACCGTCTTCAAGCAAACGCACACCCAATCCAATTGCCAATCGGTGCTGAAGATGACTTCCGCGGTATCATCGACTTGATCAAGATGAAAGCTGAAATCTATACTAACGACCTTGGTACAGATATCCTTGAAGAAGATATTCCAGCTGAATACCTTGACCAAGCTCAAGAATACCGTGAAAAATTGGTGGAAGCAGTTGCTGAAACTGATGAAGACTTGATGATGAAATACCTTGAAGGTGAAGAAATCACTAACGAAGAATTGAAAGTTGCTATCCGTAAAGCAACTATCAACGTTGAATTCTTCCCAGTATTGTGTGGTTCTGCCTTCAAGAACAAGGGTGTTCAATTGATGCTTGATGCGGTTATCGACTACCTTCCAAGCCCACTTGACATCCCAGCAATCAAAGGTATCAACCCAGATACAGACGAAGAAGAAACTCGTCCAGCATCTGACGAAGAGCCATTCGCAGCTCTTGCCTTCAAGATTGCAACAGACCCATTTGTAGGTCGTTTGACATTCTTCCGTGTATACTCAGGTGTTCTTCAATCAGGTTCTTACGTAATGAACACTTCTAAAGGTAAACGTGAACGTATCGGACGTCTTGTGCAATTGCATGCCAATAGTCGTCAAGAAATCGAAACCGTTTATGCTGGTGATATTGCAGCTGCTATTGGTTTGAAGGATACAACTACTGGTGATTCATTGACAGATGAAAAAGCTAAAATCATCCTTGAGTCAATCCACGTTCCAGAACCAGTTATCCAGTTGATGGTTGAGCCAAAATCTAAAGCTGACCAAGATAAGATGGGTATCGCACTTCAAAAATTGGCTGAAGAAGATCCAACATTCCGCGTTGAAACAAACGTTGAAACTGGTGAAACAGTTATCTCAGGTATGGGTGAACTTCACCTTGACGTCCTTGTTGACCGTATGCGTCGTGAGTTCAAAGTGGAAGCGAACGTAGGTGCTCCTCAAGTATCTTACCGTGAAACATTCCGCGCTTCTACTCAAGCTCGTGGATTCTTCAAACGTCAGTCTGGTGGTAAAGGTCAATTTGGTGATGTATGGATTGAGTTTAGTCCAAACGAAGAAGGTAAAGGATTCGAATTCGAAAACGCAATCGTCGGTGGTGTGGTTCCTCGTGAATTTATCCCAGCGGTTGAAAAAGGTTTGGTAGAATCTATGGCTAACGGTGTTCTTGCAGGTTACCCAATGGTTGACGTTAAAGCTAAGCTTTACGACGGTTCATACCACGATGTCGACTCATCTGAAACAGCCTTCAAGATCGCGGCTTCACTTGCCCTTAAAGAAGCTGCTAAATCAGCACAACCAGCTATCCTTGAGCCAATGATGCTTGTAACCATCACTGTTCCAGAAGAAAACCTTGGTGATGTTATGGGTCACGTAACTGCTCGTCGTGGACGTGTAGATGGTATGGAAGCACACGGTAACAGCCAAATCGTTCGTGCTTACGTTCCACTTGCTGAAATGTTCGGTTACGCAACAGTTCTTCGTTCTGCATCTCAAGGACGTGGTACCTTCATGATGGTATTTGACCACTACGAAGATGTACCTAAGTCAGTACAAGAAGAAATCATTAAGAAAAACAAAGGTGAAGACTAATCAGTCCTCACTCTAGAAGGAAGTCACTTAGTGGCTTCCTTTTTTTGTCTTTAACTATTCATTTTTGCTGAATATAGTATACAAATTTGGTCGTTAAGTGAGAAAAATACTAATTCTACCAAGAAAGAAAATATTCTAATTTGATAAATTAAAATAAATAAAGGTTCCTAATTCCGTAGATAACTTAATAAAAATAAGGAAATGATTCATAAATACACTTTTAGATAGAAAATTCAGAAAATTGACTCTTTTGCCTTGAAAATTTTTGAAAAAATGGTATGATAGTAACAAGCTATTTTTTTAAGAGAAGAGAAAGGGGAACAATGGAGAAAATCAGTTTAGAATCTCCTAAGACGGGGTCGGACCTAGTTTTGGAAACACTTCGGGACTTAGGGATTGATACCATTTTTGGTTATCCTGGTGGTGCGGTCTTACCTTTGTATGATGCGATATACAATTTTAAAGGTATTCGCCACATCTTGGGACGCCATGAGCAAGGTTGTTTGCACGAAGCTGAAGGATATGCCAAATCAACTGGAAAGTTGGGCGTTGCCGTCGTCACGAGTGGGCCGGGAGCAACAAATGCCATTACAGGGATTGCAGATGCCATGAGCGATAGCGTTCCCCTTTTGGTCTTTACAGGTCAGGTTGCGCGAGCTGGGATTGGGAAGGATGCCTTTCAGGAGGCGGATATCGTAGGTATTACCATGCCCATTACCAAGTACAATTACCAAGTTCGTGAGACAGCAGATATTCCTCGTATCATTACGGAAGCTGTCCATATCGCAACGACAGGTCGTCCAGGTCCAGTTGTGATTGACTTGCCCAAGGATGTATCAGCCCTAGAGACAGATTTCATCTATTCGCCGGAGGTGAATTTACCAAGTTACCAACCGACACTTGATCCAAATGACATGCAAATCAAGAAAATCTTGAAGCAATTGTCAAAAGCCAAGAAACCTGTTTTGTTAGCAGGGGGCGGTATCAGCTATGCAGAAGCTTCTAAGGAGCTCAATGAATTTGCTGAACGTTACCAAATTCCAGTAGTCACTAGTCTTTTGGGGCAAGGAACCATTGCAACGAGTCATCCGCTCTTCCTAGGGATGGGAGGCATGCACGGTTCTTTCGCAGCCAACATTGCAATGACGGAAGCGGACTTTATGATTAGTATTGGTTGCCGTTTCGATGACCGCTTGACTGGGAACCCTAAGACCTTCGCGAAGAATGCTAAGGTTGCTCATATCGACATTGACCCAGCTGAGATTGGTAAGATTATCAGTGCAGATATTCCTGTAGTGGGGGATGCTAAGAAAGCCTTGCAGATGCTACTGGCAGAACCAACTGTTCATAACAATACTGAAAAGTGGATTGAAAAAGTCACCAAGGACAAGAATCGAGTTCGTTCTTATGATAAGAAAGAACGTGTGGTTCAACCTCAGGCCGTTATTGAACGCATCGGTGAGTTGACGCATGGTGATGCCATTGTCGTAACTGACGTAGGGCAGCACCAAATGTGGACAGCTCAGTATTATCCTTACCAAAATGAGCGTCAGTTAGTCACTTCAGGTGGTTTGGGTACCATGGGCTTCGGAGTTCCTGCAGCTATCGGAGCCAAGATTGCCAATCCAGAAAAAGAGGTCATCCTTTTTGTTGGTGATGGTGGCTTCCAAATGACCAACCAAGAACTAGCTATCCTAAACATCTACAAGGTGCCGATTAAGGTTGTCATGTTGAATAACCATTCACTAGGAATGGTTCGTCAGTGGCAGGAATCCTTCTATGAGGGTAGAACTTCCGAGTCAGTCTTTGATACCCTTCCTGACTTCCAGTTGATGGCACAGGCCTACGGCATCAAAAACTATAAATTTGATAATCCAGAGACGATAGAGAAGGATCTAGAAGTCATTCTGGAGGATGTGCCGATGTTTATCGAGGTGGATATTTCTCGTAAGGAACAGGTCTTACCGATGGTACCAGCTGGTAAGAGCAATCATGAGATGTTGGGGGTGAAGTTCCATGCGTAGAATGTTAACAGCTAGATTGCAAAACCGTTCAGGAGTTTTGAATCGTTTTACAGGTGTCCTTTCTCGTCGTCAAGTCAATATTGAGAGTATCTCAGTTGGTGCGACAGAGAACCCCAATGTATCTCGCATCACCATCATTATTGATGTAGCATCTCATGATGAAGTAGAGCAAATCATTAAACAGCTCAATCGTCAGATTGATGTGATTCGCATTCGAGATATCACAGATAAACCACACTTGGAAAGAGAAGTTATCTTGGTGAAGGTATCTGCTCCTGCTGAGAAGCGTGCAGAAATCTTGGCCATTATCCAACCTTTCCGTGCAACGGTAGTAGATGTGGCTCCAAGCTCAATCACCATCCAGATGACGGGAAATGCTGAAAAGAGTGAAGCTTTATTGCGAGTGATTCGACCATACGGCATTAAAAATATCGCTCGTACGGGTGCAACTGGATTTACCCGCGACTAATACTCTTAGTATAAAATCCAGCATAAATTTGTTAAACCAGCCTATAAGGCAATAAAAATAGAAAAGAGAGAAAAACTATGGCAGTTCAAATGGAATACGAAAAAGATGTTAAAGTAGCAGCGCTTGACGGTAAAAAAATCGCCGTAATCGGTTATGGTTCACAAGGACATGCGCATGCGCAAAACTTGCGTGACTCAGGTCGTGATGTCATCATCGGTGTGCGTCCAGGTAAATCTTTTGACAAAGCAAAAGAAGATGGTTTTGACACTTACACAGTAGCAGAAGCAACTAAATTGGCTGACGTTATCATGATCTTGGCACCAGACGAAATCCAACAAGAATTGTACGAAGCAGAAATCGCTCCAAACTTGGAAGCTGGAAATGCAGTTGGATTTGCTCATGGTTTCAATATCCACTTTGAATTTATCAAAGTTCCTGCAGATGTCGATGTCTTCATGTGTGCTCCTAAAGGACCAGGACACTTGGTACGTCGTACTTACGAAGAAGGATTTGGTGTACCAGCTCTTTACGCAGTTTACCAAGATGCAACTGGAAATGCGAAAAACATTGCGATGGACTGGTGTAAAGGTGTTGGGGCAGCTCGTGTTGGTTTGCTTGAAACAACTTACAAAGAAGAAACTGAAGAAGATTTGTTTGGTGAACAAGCCGTACTTTGTGGTGGTTTGACTGCCCTTATCGAAGCAGGTTTTGAAGTCTTGACAGAAGCAGGCTATGCCCCAGAATTGGCTTACTTTGAAGTTCTTCACGAAATGAAATTGATCGTTGACTTGATCTATGAAGGTGGATTCAAGAAAATGCGTCAATCTATTTCAAACACTGCTGAATACGGTGACTATGTATCAGGTCCACGTGTGATTACTGAGCAAGTTAAAGAAAACATGAAAGCTGTTTTGGCAGATATCCAAAATGGTAAATTTGCAAATGACTTTGTAAATGACTACAAGGCTGGTCGTCCAAAATTAACTGCTTACCGTGAACAAGCAGCTAACCTTGAAATTGAAAAAGTTGGTGCAGAATTGCGTAAAGCAATGCCTTTCGTTGGTAAAAACGACGACGACGCATTCAAAATCTACAATTAATTCTTGTAAAGAGAGACAGAAGGCGAGTTGGGGGTACCTAACTCGTTTTTTATCTTGAACAGTATTTGAGGAGGAGACAATGCTAAGTGCAAAAGATGTGGTGAAAGCCCACAAAGTTTTGAGTGGTGTAGTAGTTGATACACCACTAGAATATGATCATTATTTATCAGAAAAATACCAAGCAAAGATTTATCTCAAAAAGGAGAATGCGCAACGAGTTCGCTCTTTTAAAATTCGTGGAGCCTATTATGCCATTTCTCAGCTATCAAAAGAAGAACGTGAGCGTGGTGTAGTCTGTGCCTCTGCGGGAAATCATGCCCAAGGTGTCGCCTATACTTGTAATGAGATGAAGATTCCTGCAACGATCTTTATGCCCATCACAACACCGCAACAAAAGATTGGGCAGGTTCGCTTTTTCGGTGGAGAGTTTGTGACGATCAAGTTGGTTGGGGATACCTTTGATGCTTCTGCTAAGGCAGCACAAGAATTTACATTAACAGAAAACCGCACCTTCATCGATCCTTTTGATGATGCGCATGTTCAGGCTGGTCAAGGGACTGTAGCCTATGAAATTCTTGAAGAAGCCCGTAAAGAGTCTATTGATTTTGATACAGTACTTGTACCAGTAGGTGGTGGCGGATTGATTGCCGGTGTTTCTACATATATTAAGGAAACCAACCCGACTATTGAAGTGATCGGAGTAGAAGCTAATGGTGCTCGCTCTATGAAAGCAGCCTTTGAAGCTGGGGGACCAGTTAAGCTCAAAGAAATTGATAAGTTTGCTGATGGGATAGCCGTACAGAAGGTTGGGCAATTAACCTATGAAGCAACCCGAAAGAATGTTGAAACGCTGATTGGGGTGGACGAGGGATTGATTTCTGAAACCTTGATTGATCTTTATTCTAAGCAAGGTATTGTAGCAGAACCAGCCGGAGCTGCCAGCGTTGCAGCCTTGGAAGTTTTATCAGACTATATCAAAGGCAAGACGATTTGTTGTATCATTTCTGGGGGGAATAACGATATCAACCGCATGCCAGAGATGGAAGAACGTGCCTTGATTTACGATGGAATCAAGCATTACTTTGTAGTGAATTTCCCACAACGTCCAGGAGCTCTACGAGAGTTTGTAAATGACATTTTGGGGCCAAATGATGACATCACTCGTTTTGAATATATCAAACGAGCAAGCAAGGGGACAGGCCCTGTCTTGATTGGGGTAGCCCTTGCCAATAAGCATGATTATGCTGGATTGATTCATCGGATGGAAAAGTTTGACCCATCTTATATTAATTTGAATGGGAACGAAACGTTGTACAATATGCTAGTTTAAGCTAAAATAAAATTATTATCATATTATTTGCGTAATGGTAATGATGGTGCTATAATGAGGGTGACGAAAGGGGGAGATTCCCATGGTTTTACAAATTTTACTTGTTTTATTGTTTTTAGTGGTGATTGCATCAGTGATTATGGTTAGTTCTGTGTATGTGGTTCGACAACAATCTGTCGCTATCATAGAACGCTTTGGTAAATACCAAAAATTGAGCAATAGTGGTATTCATTTACGAGCTCCTTTTGGAATTGATAGGATTGCGGCAAGAGTTCAACTACGCTTGTTGCAAAGTGAGATTGTTGTAGAGACAAAGACGCAAGATAATGTATTTGTAACGATGAATGTGGCAACTCAGTATCGAGTAAATGAAAACAATGTCACAGATGCTTATTATAAATTGATGCGTCCAGAAGCTCAGATTAAATCCTATATCGAAGATGCTTTGCGTTCATCTGTACCTAAGTTAACTTTAGATGAGTTATTTGAGAAGAAAGATGAAATTGCATTAGAAGTTCAAAAACAAGTGGCTGAAGAAATGTCTACATATGGGTATATCATTGTCAAAACGCTGATTACTAAGGTTGAACCTGATGCTGAAGTAAAACAATCAATGAATGAAATTAACGCGGCTCAACGTAAGAGAGTTGCGGCGCAAGAGCTTGCTGAAGCAGATAAGATTAAAATCGTGACCGCAGCAGAAGCTGAAGCAGAAAAAGATCGCCTACATGGTGTAGGGATTGCAGAGCAGCGTAAAGCAATTGTTGACGGACTAGCTGATTCTATCCAAGAGTTAAAGGGAGCCAATGTTGAGCTAACTGAAGAACAAATCATGTCTATCCTATTAACGAACCAGTATTTAGATACGTTGAATAATTTTGCAGATAAAGAGGGTAATAATACAATCTTCCTACCAGCAAATCCTAATGGAGTTGAAGACATAAGAACACATATATTATCGGCTTTGAAAGCCAAATAAAAATATGCAGAATAATATAGTTACGACGAATATATGTTTTTTTATTGACAAACGAAATAAAAACGTATACAATTAAGTATTGTAAAGAATAATTTAGGAGAAGAACATGGCTAAGTCGAACTTTGAAAAAGTAGAAGCAGTTGTTGGCTGGGTTCGTGATAAGAAAATCACAGGCTACCGTATCTCTAAAGAAACGAATGCGCGTGAAATGTCTATCATTGCTCTAGCACAAGGACGCGCAAAAGTTAAAAATATTTCATTTGAAACAGCTCTTGGTTTAATCGATTTCTATGAAAAAATCATGAAAAATTTGAAGATTAAACTGTGGTCACAGGCAGATTCCTGAATCGAGTCTGCCTTTTCTTTACAATTACAAACTAAAAAGACTGCATTCTTTATGCAGTCTTTGTTTATTAGCTGAGATAACGTTGAAGAAATTCTTTTGTTCGTTCTTCTTTAGGATTTGTAAAGAGGTCTTCTGGTTTGCCTTCTTCAGCAATGACACCCTTATCCATAAAGATGACACGGTGAGAGACATCGCGAGCGAACTCCATTTCGTGGGTTACGACGATCATGGTCAAGCCTTCTTGAGCCAAATCCTGCATAATTTTGAGGACTTCTCCGACCATTTCAGGGTCAAGGGCAGATGTTGGTTCGTCGAAGAGAATGGCATCAGGATTCATGGAGAGTGCGCGGGCGATAGCCACGCGTTGTTTTTGACCTCCTGAGAGTTGCTTCGGTTTGGCTTGCCAGTATCGTTCTCCCATGCCAACTTTTTCGAGATTCTCTTTGGCAATTTTTTCAGCTTCAGAGTGATCACGTTTAAGGACAGTCGTCTGAGCGACGATTGTATTTTCAAGGACATTCAGATTTTCAAAGAGATTGAAAGATTGGAAAACCATACCGAGTTTTTCACGATAATGGGTGAGGTTATAGCCTTTTTCTAAGACATTTTCTCCTCGATAGAGAATCTCTCCCTCTGTAGGTGTTTCGAGTAAATTAATTGAACGAAGGAAGGTTGATTTTCCACTTCCAGAGCTTCCGATGATGGAAATAACCTCTCCTTTATGGACGGTGAGAGAAATGTCTTTTAGCACTTCGTTTTGCCCATAGGATTTTTTGAGGTGTTTGATTTCAAGGATTGGTTGTGTCATTTTTTCAAATCCTCCGTTTGCATTTGGTTAGCACCTGTAGTGTAAGTATCCATGTCCATACGACGTTCGATGAAGCGTAGGATACGGGTCACAGTAAAGGTGAGGACAAAGTAAATCACGGCGATGATGGTAAAGGTCTGGAAGTATTGATAGGTTTGTGTTGCTACAGTATTTCCTGAGAAATAAAGCTCAACAACTGAAATAACGTTCAATACAGAGGTATCTTTGATATTGATGACAAACTCATTACCAGTAGCAGGTAGAATATTGCGGACAACCTGAGGTAGGACAATCTTACGCATGGTTTGATTGTGGGTCATACCAAGAGCAGTTGCAGCTTCAAACTGTCCTTTGTCAACTGCTAGAATACCACCACGAACGATCTCTGTCATGTAGGCTCCCGTATTGATTGAGACGATGAAAATAGCAGCTAGTGTGCGGTCAAGGTTGATACCGAAAGCTTGGGCAGTTCCATAGTAGATAACCATAGATTGAACAATCATCGGTGTACCACGGAAGATCTCGATATAGACATTGAGAATCCAACCGACTAGTTTCTGTAGGGCGTACATTGCCTTGTTCTCAGATAGTGGAGCGGTACGGAAGACCCCAATCGCAAGTCCGATAAGGAGACCTGTGATGGTTCCGATAATGGAGATTAAGAGTGTGATACCAGCACCACGCAAGAGTTGTTGCCAGTTTTCAGAAAGGA
The DNA here is from genome assembly GCF_030546305.1 of Streptococcus sp. GP0011. GTDB lineage: Bacteria > Bacillota > Bacilli > Lactobacillales > Streptococcaceae > Streptococcus. The sequence goes on from NZ_JAUONR010000004.1 coordinate 17,873, forward strand.
TCTTAGCGACTTGGCTAAAGAAACTACTTTCTTCCTCTGTTGTTGTAGACTCCACAGGTTGCTCTTTGATCATACGATCCATGAGGGCTACTTGTTCATCCTTAGAGATGGTTTCGATGCTAGCATTGATTTGGCTGATGCGGCTGTCATCTTTACGAAGTCCAATGGCAATAGCTGTATCTTCCTCGCCAGTTTTGAAACCTGGTTGAGGTTGGATCATTTTGAACTTAGCGTTAGCAGACTCAGCGGTCATTGCTTCAGGTCGTTCAGAAACATAGGCATCAATAACACCAGCCTCCAGAGCTTGACGCATTTGGGCGAAGTCACCCATAGCTGTTTCTTTTTTGGCACCTGGAATTTGGGAAATCAGGTCATAAAGATAAACACCTTGTTGAGACGTGATTTTTGCTCCACTAAAGTCTTCCAAAGATTTGGCATTCGCATAGGCAGAGTCCTTTTTTACCAATAGAACCGGTTCGCTAGTATAGTAACTGCTTGAAAAAGCAATTTCTTGTTTGCGTTCAGCGGTTGGGCTCATACCGGCAATGATCATATCGATTTTGCCAGAAGTAAGGGCTGGAACAAGTCCTTCCCATTTGGTTTTCACGACCAAGGGTTCCTTGCCAAGGTCTTTGGCAATCTTTTTAGCGATTTGAACATCGTAGCCGTTGGCATATTGGTTGGTACCGTCGATTTTGACGGCGCCGTTACTATCGTCGTCTTGAGTCCAGTTGAAGGGAGCGTAAGCTGCCTCCATCCCGATGCGTAAATATTCGTCGGCTTGGACTTGGCTAACTAGTCCTAAGGTAAGGGCTAAGCTAGCAAGGATAGATAAGCATAATTTTTTCATGTTTTCTCCTATTTCTAGTCTAAAAATGACTCCCTCTATTGTATCTAAAAATAGCGAGATTTTCAATACAAGTAAGCCTTTACTTATAAAAAATGATATAATGGTAAAAAGATTGAAAGGGAACCGATTATGAAAAAAAGATGGCTGTTGGCTTTGGTATTTACTTATTTATTATTTATACCGAACCTGGTTTTTGCAGTAGACTTTGATATCTTATCCTATCAGGGTGATTTGAATATTCATGCAGATAATACTGCAATTTTTAAGGAAACAATTACCTACCGCTTTGGAGATGATTATAATGGTCAGTTAGTTGGACTCGGGAAAGCTGGGAAAATGCCAGAAGGATTTGATATTGATCCCGATCCGACCGTTCAGGTTTCTAAAAATGGAAGAATTGTTCAAAATGCTTCCTTCTATACCATGGAGGAAGAGGACGGCTACAAGGTAAAAATTTACAATGCTGGATATGCTGGAGATACTGTTCGTGTAACGGTTACCTGGAAACTAACAAACCTTCTCTTCTTATATAAGGATATCGCAGAGCTAAATTGGCAACCCTTGACCGATAGTACTGGAGACATCAAAGAGATTGAGTTCAAGGTCAGCTCTGATACTCCAGCAGAGAAACTCTATTTTCATGCAGGCCAACTCCTAAGGGACTCTAGTGTTGAAAAAGCAAATAATCTCTATCATGTCAAAATGAAAGACCTTCCTAGAAAGCGACAGATCGAATTACACGCATACTGGCCGAGAAGTGCTTTTGCAGGAGCTCCAGATCAAGGATTAGAGGAAGAACGTTTAACGGATTTTAACCGGATTGAAAGCAATATAGCAACAGAAAAAGCGCAAAGTGAGATTTTGATGAAATGGGTATTTCCCGTCATTTTTATGAGTCTCTTACTTCTAGTTCCTATTTTCTATAGGATGTTTCGTCAGAGTACAAGCATTAAAAAGGTCTTTCCAAAAGATCATCGACTCTACGAACCACCGATGGATTTGCCTCCAATGGTTTTAGCAGAAGCAGTGTATTCAACTTCCTTAGAGGAAGTCAATCCCCTAAACAAATCAGGGTTTGGTAAATTTACTTTTGAACGTCTGATTCAGGCAACCTTGTTGGATTTAGTAGATCGAGGTCATTTATCTATTTTCCAAGGGGATGAGGAACCTTATGTGCGCATTATCAGTGAAAAGGGTTTGTCCAATTTTGAGAAAGAATGTCTACGCATGACCTTGTCAAATAAGAAAGAATTGGCTATTTCAGAGCTCTTCCCTGATTACCAAGTTTCATCTTCCCTTTACCGTGGTGCCAAAGAGTCAGATGAAAAACATATCCGAGAAACAGGCTCGCGTCTCAAACGCTCCTTTGAAGGAAGACTTCAACGCATTCAGTCTTGTGTCAAGGATAAGGTCCATGTACTTCGTATCCCAAGCTACTATCGTCCTTTGACAAGTGAGGAACGTCGCCTTGCTCTCGGGATGCGGGTCTGTTCAGCCATAACAGCTCTAGGTGGATTGCTTTTCTTTTATTATAGTTGGCAAACACATGGCTTCTTTTCGATCCCGTTTCTACTTTTAGGATTGACAGGATTAGGGACTAGTTTCTGGGTTTATCTTGCCACGCGAGGGGCCTATCGTGATGGAGTTCTAACAGAGGAAGGAGCAGAAATCTTCTATCTCTGGACGAGTTTTGAAAATATGCTTCGCGACATCGCTCATCTGGATCAGGCCGAGCTAGAGAGCATCGTCCTTTGGAATCGTCTACTGGTCTATGCGACTCTCTTTGGTTATGCCAAGAAGGTGAGCAAGTTAATGAAAGTCCGCCATATTCAGCTTGAAAATCCAGATTTGAATCTTTATGTAGCCTATGGTTGGCACTCACAGTTCTACACCTCAACTGCACAAATCAAGCAATATACTGCTGTCGCAAATACAGCTAGCAATTACTCTGTATCTTCTGGAAGTGGTTCTTCAGGTGGAGGATTCTCAGGAGGCGGAGGCGGTGGTAGCATCGGCGCCTTCTAAAAAATCTATCGCAACATCTGAAATTATGTTATAATAGAGGACAGAAAAAGGAGTAATGTATGTATTTTATTGAAATTTTGAAGTCAATCTTTTTTGGGATTGTTGAAGGAATTACGGAATGGTTGCCCATTTCAAGTACTGGCCACTTGATCTTGGTTGAAGAATTTGTACAATACAAGGACCAGAATGAAGCCTTCATGTCCATGTTTAATGTTGTCATTCAGCTTGGTGCCATTTTAGCAGTTATGGTCATTTACTTTAACAAGCTTAACCCTTTCAAACCTGGTAAAACTAAGGTAGAAGTTCGTAGAACTTGGCAATTGTGGTCAAAAGTCTTCGTTGCGACCTTGCCTTTGCTATTGGTTTTTAAATTAGATGATTGGTTTGATGCCAACTTCCATAACATGGTTTCAGTTGCAATCATGTTGATTATCTATGGTGTTGCCTTTATCTACCTTGAAAAACGAAATAAGGCGCAAGCCATTGAACCAACAGTGACAGAGCTAGACAAGTTGCCCTATAAAACAGCCCTTTACATTGGGCTCTTCCAAGTCCTCGCCCTCTTTCCAGGAACGAGCCGTTCAGGTGCGACGATCGTTGGTGGTTTGTTAAATGGAACAAGCCGCTCAGTCGTAACAGAGTTCACCTTCTATCTCGGAATTCCTGTTATGTTCGGAGCCAGCGCTTTAAAGATTTTCAAATTTATTAAAGCAGGTCAACTCTTGAGTTTTGGACAACTGTTCTTGCTCTTGGTTGCCATGGGTGTTGCCTTTGCGGTCAGCATGGTTGCTATTCGTTTCTTGACCAGTTATGTGAAAAAACACGACTTTACACTCTTTGGTAAATACCGTATCGTACTCGGTAGTGTCTTGTTGCTCTATAGTTTTGTGCGTTTGTTTGTATAAGAAAAAAGCTTGAGGGAAGTTTCCTTCAAGCTTTTTAAAATCCTGTCACCGTAATTCCTAGTAAACGGATACCTTTTTCTTTTTCAGCTAGCTCTTCGTAGAGTTGAAGGGCGGTTTGAGAAATCTGACTAGCGTCCTGTGTAGCTTGTGGGAGGCTTTTTCGTCTAGTCAGAGTGGAGAAGTCAGCATATCGTATTTTTAGGATAATGATTTTTCCAGCTTTGTCCTGCTTGCTGAGATTGTGAGCTACCTTTTCGGAGAGAAGAGTCAGCTCTTTTTTAATGTCTTCTTCTACTTGTAGGATCTTTCCGTAGGTTTTTTCCTTGCCAATGGACTTACGAATGCGATCGGACTTGACCGGTGAGTTATGAATGCCCCTTGCCTTTCGATAAAGCTCATAACCGAGTCTGCCGAACCGATCGATTAAAGTGACTTCTGAGACATCCAATAAGTCTGCACCAGTATAAATGCCCATTTCATGAAGGCGTTCAACTGTTTTTTTGCCCACGCCATGAAATTTAGCAATGTCCATTTGTTTGAGGAAGTCTTGGGCTTGATCTGGGAGAATCACTGTCAAACCATGTGGTTTTTGATAGTCACTAGCCATTTTAGCTAAGAATTTGTTATAGGAAACACCTGCAGAAGCAGTCAGGTGTAGCTCCTGCCAGATATCTTGTTGGATGAGGCGGGCTATTTTGACTGCAGACTTGATACCGAGTTTATTTTCCGTCACATCTAAGTAGGCTTCGTCAATACTCATAGGTTCAATCAAATCAGTGTAGCGTTTAAAAATAGCTCGAATCTCAAGTCCTACAGTCTTATACTTTTCATAATTTCCTGAGATAAAGACAGCTTGGGGACAGCGCTCATAAGCTTCTTTAGAGCTCATGGCTGAATGAACACCAAAAGCCCGCGCCTCATAGCTACAGGTAGAAACGACACCTCGACCACCTGTTTGTCTAGGGTCGCTTCCGATAATGACAGGTTTGCCCTTTAACTTGGGATTATCTCTTATTTCCACCGCAGCAAAAAAGGCATCCATGTCGATATGGATGATTTTTCTGGACAAATCATTTATCAATGGAAATATGAGCATTTCAATCCCTTTCTAGTGTCATTTTATATTTATTATACCCTTTTTTCTGAAAAAACGGGAAAGTTCAACCTGACTTTCAAAAATATAATACAGATAAGAACGAAAAAGAGACTGTATTATAAAAGAAAGCGTCTAAAATGCCGATTTTCTCTTGTTGAAATCGGTTACTGTATGGTATACTTGTCTCAAGAATGTAACAGATGACTGTTACTAGAAAAAAGAGGACATTAACATGGTTGTTAAGACAGTTGTTGAAGCACAAGATATTTTTGATAAAGCTTGGGAAGGCTTCAAAGGCGTAGATTGGAAAGAAAAAGCAAGTATTTCTCGCTTCGTTCAAGCTAACTACACACCTTACGATGGAGATGAAAGTTTCCTTGCTGGACCAACAGAACGTTCACTTCACATCAAAAAAATCGTAGAAGAAACAAAAGCACACTACGAAGAAACTCGTTTCCCAATGGACACTCGTCCAACATCTATTGCTGATATTCCTGCTGGATTTATCGACAAAGAAAACGAAGTGATTTTTGGTATCCAAAACGATGAACTCTTCAAATTGAACTTCATGCCAAAAGGTGGTATCCGTATGGCTGAAACTACTTTGAAAGAAAATGGATACGAACCAGATCCAGCTGTTCACGAAATCTTCACTAAATACGTAACAACAGTTAACGACGGTATCTTCCGTGCCTATACTTCAAATATCCGTCGCGCTCGTCACGCTCACACTGTAACTGGTCTTCCAGATGCCTACTCACGTGGACGTATCATCGGTGTTTACGCACGTCTTGCTCTTTACGGTGCTGACTACTTGATGCAAGAAAAAGTAAACGACTGGAATGCGATTAAAGAAATCGATGAAGAAACAATCCGTCTTCGTGAAGAAGTAAACCTTCAATACCAAGCATTGCAACAAGTTGTTCGCTTGGGTGACCTTTACGGAGTTGATGTCCGCAAACCAGCGATGAACACGAAAGAAGCCATCCAATGGGTTAACATCGCCTTCATGGCTGTCTGCCGTGTTATTAACGGTGCTGCTACATCTCTAGGACGTGTGCCAATCGTATTGGATATCTTTGCAGAACGTGACCTTGCTCGTGGTACATTTACTGAATCAGAAATCCAAGAGTTCGTTGATGATTTCGTTATGAAACTTCGTACAGTTAAATTTGCTCGTACAAAAGCTTATGACCAATTGTACTCAGGTGACCCAACCTTCATCACAACTTCTATGGCTGGTATGGGTAACGATGGTCGTCACCGTGTTACTAAGATGGACTACCGTTTCTTGAACACTCTTGACAACATCGGTAACTCTCCAGAGCCAAACTTGACAGTTCTTTGGACTGACAAATTGCCATACAACTTCCGTCGCTACTGTATGCACATGAGCCACAAACACTCTTCTATCCAATATGAAGGTGTAACAACAATGGCTAAAGACGGATACGGAGAAATGAGCTGTATCTCATGCTGTGTGTCACCACTTGACCCAGAAAACGAAGATCAACGCCACAACATCCAGTACTTCGGTGCTCGTGTAAACGTTTTGAAAGCCCTTCTTACTGGTTTGAACGGTGGTTACGACGATGTTCACAAAGACTACAAAGTATTTGACATCGATCCTATCCGTGACGAAGTTCTTGAATTCGAATCAGTTAAAGCGAACTTTGAAAAATCTCTTGACTGGTTGACTGACACTTATGTAGATGCTTTGAACATCATCCACTACATGACTGACAAGTACAACTACGAAGCTGTTCAAATGGCCTTCTTGCCAACTAAACAACGTGCTAACATGGGATTCGGTATCTGTGGATTTGCAAACACAGTTGATACATTGTCAGCTATCAAATACGCTACCGTTAAACCAATCCGTGACGAAAATGGATACATCTACGATTACGAAACAATCGGTGAATACCCACGTTGGGGTGAAGATGACCCACGTTCAAACGAATTGGCAGAATGGTTGATCGAAGCTTATACAACTCGTCTACGTAGCCACAAACTATACAAAGACGCAGAAGCTACTGTATCACTTTTGACAATCACATCTAACGTTGCTTACTCTAAACAAACTGGTAACTCACCAGTCCACAAAGGTGTATACCTCAACGAAGATGGTTCTGTGAACTTGTCTAAACTTGAATTCTTCTCACCAGGTGCGAACCCATCTAACAAAGCTAAAGGTGGATGGTTGCAAAACTTGAACTCACTTGCTAGCCTTGACTTTGGTTACGCAGCTGACGGTATCTCATTGACAACTCAAGTTTCTCCACGTGCTCTTGGTAAGACTCGTGACGAGCAAGTTGATAACTTGGTAACAATCCTTGATGGTTACTTCGAAAACGGTGGACAACACGTTAACTTGAACGTTATGGACTTGAACGATGTTTACGAAAAGATTATGTCAGGTGAAGACGTTATCGTACGTATCTCTGGATACTGTGTAAACACTAAATACCTCACTCCAGAACAAAAAACTGAATTGACACAACGTGTCTTCCACGAAGTTCTTTCAATGGATGACGCATTGAGCTAAGATTCAATTAGAATGAAAAGAAAGCTAGTCTATAGGACTGGCTTTTTTCTATATCTAAAAGATAAATTTTTGACATATCATATGAAAAATACTGAGAGATTTTGTTCATTATGATGACAATGTGTTGAAATTTAAAAGAAAAATATAATAAAATCTTATAAAAATATATTTTCTAGTTATTAAACTTGAATAGATTGTATTGAGATGTTATAATACAATAGATAAACTCTAGTTAGTGATAGGGGTTGTCAAAATGGTATGATGTAATCTCTTAGGGAGATTAGAAATAAAAATTTCATAAAGAAAAGAGGAGAAGAAATGTCGAAAAGCAAAGCGTTAAACATGCTTTCTAAATTTTCTGCGTTAGCTTTTGCTATTTTAGCTCTAGCATCTGTTTTGGTAGGGATTGTTAAAGCAGATAATCCTGTTTCAAAAGAATTGACACAAGTCATTACAGGTATTGATCTGTTAGATGCTTCAGATACTAAGCAAAATGTGAGTTCAGAAGGAGATTTCTCGCTTCGTACGAATTTAGCATATAAGCTTCGCGTGACCTTTGATCTCAAACAGTATAATGAACATTTGAATAATGGAGATTATTTTACCTTTGATATACCTGCTCCTATGGCAGTTTATGAAGGGAGTCAGGATTTAATTGATCCGACAACAAAAGTTACTATTGGAGAAGCTGAAGTGACTTCAAATGGTACTGATCAAGGTGGGAAAGCAAAAATCACCTTGAAAAATTTGGATAAATATCTAGAGAAAACTGGTGGAGATAAGGTAAAGGATGTGTCAGGGAATTTTTCTGTTACTTTTAGATTCTTAAAGGATCAGAATAAAACCCGCATTAATTTTAATTCATCCTCATTGAAGCAAGAAGTGACTCATATTTATTCATCAAAAACAATCGATGGTCCCAAAGTTGGTACTGAAAATTATGCTAAAATTGGGGGTCGTGCTGCCCTTGAAAATTGGAACTCTCCAAAACTGGCTGAGATTGGTTCGGTTAGCAAGGGAGATGCATGGTCTACCTGGCGTGTACGTGTAAATACAGAGAAACAAGACTTAGGACAAAACATTGTATTACATGATACTATACCAAATGATGATACTAGTTACACTCCCGCACAGTATATTCCTGAGACTCTAAAAGTGTATAAGGCAAATATCACTGTTGGGACTTCTGCTGTTCCAGATGATGCAGTATTGTTAACGGAGGGACAAGACTATACCGTTTCGTGGAACGAAAACTATACTTCATTCGATATCATTTTTAAAGATGGAACGACCTCTTATATAGTATCTTATAACACAACAACTCCTAATGATGGAAGTAAAGTAGGAAATAGGGTTGCACTGTCATTGGCTGACGGGACTAAATTAGCACAGAATACAAGTCGTCCGGGAGCACTTGATATGACAGCTGAGGCGACGTCTTTGATTTCTGGTACGATTGTAGCATCTACTGCTTATCAAATTAAGATTCATAAGACTGATGCCTTCACTCTTGCTCCGGTTTCGGGTGCGGTATATACTGTGACAGCAGCAGATGATGCAAGTGAAACAACAGAAGTGACTACGAATGAAAAAGGAGTAGCGCTTACGAAAACTTATGATCAGAAATGGGAAGGTAAAACGTTTAAGATCAAAGAGAAGACTGCTCCATCAGGATATAAACTAGATGAAAAAGAGTATACAGTCAAACTCGGTGCTGCGGGTTCTACTATTCATCTTAAAGATGAACCTGTTCCAGCTGTATTCAATGTGACGGCTAAGAAAGTAGTAGAAGGACGTGCAGATAAGCTTCCAAAAGCAGATGAGTTTACCTTTAACCTGTTTAGTGCAGAGAACTTAAAGGATCCAGTAGCCACAGCAAAATCAAAAGCTGATGGAACGATTACCTTTGAGAATCTCCAAGTAAAAGGTGCGGGAACTTATCACTACATCATCAAAGAAGACACTTCAACAGCAGTTGCAGGCGTTACATTTGATACAGAAGCCAAGGAAGTTACTGTAGCAGCAACTTTCCAAAGTGGAGTTTTAACAGCAACTGTCACATCTGCAGAACCAACTTTCACTAACACTTATAAAGCAACTCCAGCTAAAGAAACTATCACAGCTAAGAAAGTCTTGAACGGTAAAGAGCTTGAAGCTGATAAATACGAATTCGAACTTAAAGAAAAAGAAGGTGACAAAGTCGTTGCGACAGCTAAAAATGCTGCAGATGGAACTGTTGCTTTCAAAGAAATCGAATACAATGAAGCAGGCGACCACACTTACACTATCACTGAAAAAGCAGGTAGTGAAAAAGGTGTGACATACGATACTGCTAAACACGAAGTTAAGGTAAAAGTTACAGATAACGGCCAAGGTCAACTTGTTGCAACTGTTACAGGTAACAACCCAACCTTCACCAACACCTATAAAGCAGCTCCAGCAAAAATTGCTATTGAAGCTAAAAAAGTTTTGAATGGTAAAGAGCTAGAGATAGATGAGTTTGAGTTTGAACTGAAAGAGGGTGACAAGGTTGTAGCGACAGCAAAGAATGCTGCTGGCGGATTGATTCGTTTTTCTGAAATTAGCTATTCGACAGCAGGAGTATATAACTATACTATTACAGAAAAGGTTGGCAATAAACTTGGTGTAACTTATGATAAAACAGAACATCCAGTAACTGTAGAAGTGAAAGATAATGGCTCAGGTCAACTTGTCGCGACAGTTACAAGTGAAACACCGGTCTTCGTTAATGACTATAAAGCAGAACCTGCACAAGCTACAATCAAAGCTAAGAAAGTCTTGAAAGGTAAAGCGCTTGAAGCTGATGCTTACACATTTGAACTGAAAGAAGGTTCAGACCTTGTAGCTACGGCTAAGAATACTGTCTCAGGAGAAGTTGTCTTCAACGTCACTTTCTCAGCAGCAGGCGATTACGTTTACACTATTACTGAAAAAGCTGGTGACGATAAAACAATCACTTATGATCAAAATGCGTATGAAGTGATCGTCACTGTTGCGGATGATGGTAAAGGTCGATTGGTTGCGACTGTTGAAGATGCAGATACAGAACGTGTCTTCACAAATACTTATACAGCACCAGTTCCAACAGCTACATCAGCAACACTTGAATTTACGAAAGAATTGACTGGTCGTACTTTGGTTGATGGTGAGTTCCAATTTGAATTGTACAAAGATGGACAAAAAATTGATACAAAAACAAACCAAGGTGGAAAAGTAACATTTAATGCAATCAACTATGATGCAGAAGGTGAGTATACTTATACTGTAAAAGAAGTGAATGCTGGAGCAACTGGTATTACTTATGATACAGAAAAGACTGCGGTGGTAAAAGTAACCAAAGATGCAGCAACCAACGCTTTGAAGGCAGCTGTTGAATATCCAGCAGGTAATGTCTTCAAGAATAGCTTCAAAGCACCAGCGGTAGAAGCTACGATTGAAGCAACTAAGAAACTTGAAGGTAAAGAACTTGCGGCTGATGCTTATACTTTCGAATTGAAAGAGAAAGGCGCCGTTGTAGCTACAGCTAAGAATACTGCCGAAGGTAAAGTAGCCTTTGTTCGTTCATTCGAAGAAGCAGGTACTTACACTTATACCTTGGTTGAAAAAGTTGGTACTGAAGAGGGTATTGAATACGATAAGACCGAGCATACCGTAACAGTCACTGTAGTTGCGGATGATCAAGGTCTCTTGACTGCAAGGGTTTCGTATGCCGATGGTAAAGAAGTTGTATTTACAAATAAATACACTGTTCCAACACCAACGCCAGAACCAAATCCAAATCCAGTTCCAAATAATCCAGGAACAACGCCAGATCCAGTACCAACGCCAGATCCAGCGCCAAATAATCCAGGAACAGAACCAACTGATCCAGGACAAAAAGAGGATCCAAAACCAACACCTCCAGCTACGGAGACTAAAGGTAAAGCTGAACTTCCAAACACAGGGGAAGCAACCTCTATCCTTTCTGCGCTTGGATTTGTAGTCTTGGCATTGAGCGGATTGGTATTCTTCGTAAAACGCAAAGCTTAAGCTTTTGTAGAAGAAACATGAAACTTGGTAAGTGAGAATATTTCTTCTCTCTTAAACTTGATAGAGAAAGTCTCTAGAAAATTCGTTTTCTAGGGGCTTTTTTTGTACTTCAAAAAATTTTTTTAAAAAATAGTCAAATTTGGTCAAAAAACTATTGACTTTTACTGACTAATGTGATATAGTAGGAACATAAGGAAAATGAATTCCTTAGAAAACTTCATTTTCAATGATTCTATTTATTGAAAATGTATGATAGATACCCTAGAAAGGGGTGGGGCCTATGTTAAATCTAACAGATTTTGAAAAGAAGATGATAAAAGGCTTATTTAAGAAAGAAAAACCAGAAATTATACGTAGGGTAGCTAGTTAGCTAGTCTAAAATTTTTAAAACAAAGGTCAAAGATAGTCAATATCAGAGATCGCATATAATAAAGAATAAACGAGGTAAAGAATATGAACAACAACTTTAATAACTTTAACAACATGGATGATTTATTTAACCAATTGATGGGTGGTATGCGAGGATATAGTTCTGAAAACCGTCGCTACTTGATTAATGGACGCGAAGTGACACCTGAGGAATTTGCTCAGTATCGTGCAACTGGGAAATTACCAGGAAATGCAGAATCTGATGCGCAAATGCAACAACACGCTTCAGGTATGAAACAAGACGGTGTCCTTGCTAAACTAGGTCGCAACTTGACAGCGGAAGCTCGTGAGGGCAAGCTGGATCCTGTAATCGGACGAAACAAGGAAATTCAAGAAACATCTGAAATCCTCTCACGTCGTACGAAAAATAATCCTGTTCTAGTCGGAGATGCAGGTGTTGGTAAGACAGCCGTTGTCGAAGGTCTAGCACAAGCGATTGTGAATGGAGATGTTCCGGCTGCCATTAAGAACAAGGAAATTATTTCTATTGATATCTCAGGTCTTGAGGCTGGTACTCAATACCGTGGTAGCTTTGAAGAAAACGTTCAAAATCTAGTCAATGAAGTAAAAGAAGCAGGGAATATTATCCTCTTCTTTGATGAAATTCACCAAATTCTCGGTGCTGGTAGCACTGGTGGAGACAGTGGTTCTAAAGGGCTTGCGGACATTCTCAAGCCAGCTCTCTCTCGTGGTGAATTGACCGTTATTGGAGCGACAACTCAAGACGAATACCGTAACACCATTTTGAAAAATGCAGCTCTTGCTCGTCGTTTCAACGAAGTCAAGGTCAATGCTCCTTCAGCAGAGGATACCTTTAAAATCCTTCAAGGAATTCGTGACCTCTACCAACAACACCACAATGTCATTTTGCCAGACGAAGTCTTGAAAGCAGCAGTGGATTATTCGATCCAATACATTCCTCAACGCAGCTTGCCAGATAAGGCTATCGATCTTGTCGATGTAACGGCGGCTCACTTGGCAGCTCAACATCCAGTAACAGATGTTCATGCTGTTGAACGGGAAATTGAGGCAGAAAAAGACAAGCAAGAAAAAGCAGTTGAGGCAGAGGACTTTGAAGCAGCTCTTAATGCCAAGACTCGCATTGCAGAATTGGAGAAAAAAGTCGAAAACCACACAGAAGATATGAAAGTGACTGCCACTGTCAACGATGTGGCTGAATCTGTGGAACGAATGACAGGTATTCCAGTATCACAAATGGGAGCGTCAGACATCGAACGTCTCAAGGATATGGCTCATCGTTTGGAACACAATGTTATCGGTCAAGATAAGGCAGTAGAAGCAGTGGCTCGTGCTATCCGTCGTAACCGTGCTGGTTTTGATGAAGGCAATCGCCCAATCGGCAGCTTCCTCTTTGTAGGTCCAACTGGGGTTGGTAAGACGGAGCTTGCTAAGCAATTGGCGCTCGATATGTTTGGAACCAAGGACGCAATTATCCGTTTGGATATGTCTGAATACAGTGACCGCACAGCTGTTTCTAAGTTAATCGGTACAACAGCAGGTTATGTGGGGTATGATGACAATAGCAATACCTTGACAGAACGAGTTCGTCGTAATCCATACTCTATCATTCTCTTGGACGAAATTGAAAAGGCTGATCCTCAAGTAATCACCCTTCTCCTCCAAGTCTTGGATGATGGTCGTTTGACTGATGGTCAAGGAAATACAGTGAACTTCAAGAACACTGTCATTATCGCGACATCAAATGCTGGATTTGGCTATGAAGCCAATTTGACAGAAGATGCGGACAAACCAGAATTGATGGACCGCTTGAAACCGTTCTTCCGTCCAGAGTTCCTTAACCGCTTTAACGCAGTTATCGAGTTCTCACACTTGAATAAGGAAGACCTTTCTAAGATTGTGGACTTGATGTTGGCTGAAGTCAACCAAACCTTGGCTAAGAAAGACATTGATTTGGAAGTCAGCCAAGCAGCTAAGGACTTTATCACAGAAGAAGGCTATGACGAAGTTATGGGTGTTCGTCCTCTCCGTCGCGTGGTTGAACAACAAATTCGTGATAAGGTGACGGACTTCCACTTGGATCATCTAGATGCTAAACATTTGGAAGCAGATATGGAAGATGGCGTTTTGGTTATTCGTGAAAAAGCCTAACTCAAGATTTTGAGAATAAAAAAAGAAGGAACTAGCTAAAAGCTGGTTCCTTTTTGTGTTTAGATGATATGGCGTTCAAAGGCATCATCTGAGATTCCTTGTTCTAGGATGAGTTTCGCCCATTCTTTGGCAGAAAAGAGGCTGTGGTCCTTGTAGTTTCCGCAAGATTCGATGGTTGTTCCAGGGACATCTTCCCAAGTAGTGGTTTCAGCGATTTCCTTGAGCGAATCCTTGATAACAGCAGCAATTTCAGCACTGGTATGGCGTCCCCACATAATCATGTGGAAGCCTGTACGACAACCAAATGGCGAACAGTCAATCATACCGTCAATGCGGGTACGGATGAGCTTGGCTAAGAGGTGCTCAATAGTGTGAAGGCCAGCGGTAGGGATAGAGTCTTCATTTGGTTGCACCAAGCGAATATCAAAGTTGGAGATGACATCTCCCTTTGGTCCGGTTTCTTCCCCAATCAAGCGAACATAGGGTGCTTTAACAATGGTGTGGTCAAGTTCAAAACTTTCAACAATAACTTCTTTTGACATGGTAGTTCCTTTCAGTTTTCTTCTTTCATTATATCATAAAGGGTGCTGTTGAAACAGAGAGAAAACCTCTCCAAGAAAGGAGAGGTTTGAGTTTTTATTTGCGATACAAGCGATCGTATTGGTAGAATGGGTCAAAGGTTACGTTGATACCTAGTTTGCGAAGGACGTTCTTGTCTTCATCGGTCAAGATGATGGTTGAATGAGCTTCGCTTCCTTTGAGATTCCCAAGTTCTTCCATGGCACGCGCAGCATCAGGATTTTCCATAGCTGTGATTGCAAGTGCAATCAAAATTTCATTTGAGTGGAGGCGAGGATTGCGGCTACCTAGATGATCGATTTTAAGACCTTGAATTGGTTTGACGACTTCAGGCTCGATTAGTTTCACTTCCTTAGCGATGTCAGCTGATTTTTTGATAGCATTGATCAAGGCAGCAGCTGTAGGACCAAAGAGTTCTGAGTTTTTACCAGTTACGATTTCCCCATTTGGCAATTCAAGGGCTAGGGCAGGGCCACCAGTTTCTTCTGCTTTTTGGCGTGCAGCGACAGCAACCTTGCGGTCTGCAGGTGTGATACCGAGGTCGTTCATGAGAAGTTCAATCTTCTTGACAGCAGTTTCTCCGACTTTTTCAGCTTTAAAATCAAGAACAGTTTGATAGTAGCGACGGATGATTTCTTGTTTAGAAGCTTCGACAGCAGCTTCATCATCTGTAATAGCGAAACCAACCATGTTGACACCCATGTCTGTTGGTGAAGCGTATGGAGATTCACCTAGGATACGTTCCAACATACGTTTGAGAACTGGGAAGATTTCGATATCACGGTTGTAGTTGACAGTGGTTTCTCCGTAGGTTTGGAGATGGAAAGGGTCAATCATATTGACATCGTCAAGGTCTGCGGTGGCAGCCTCATAGGCCAAGTTGACTGGATGATGAAGGGGCAGGTTCCAGACTGGGAAGGTTTCAAACTTAGCGTAACCAGACTTGATGCCATTGAGTTGGTCATGGTACATATTGGACATACAAGTTGCCAATTTTCCAGAACCAGGTCCAGGAGCGGTTACGACGATTAAGTTGCGACTGGTTTTGATGTAGTCGTTTTTCCCCATGCCTTCGGGAGAAATAATGTGATCCATATCCGTCGGATATCCTTTGATTGGATAATGAAGATAAGAATCAATCCCATTTTTATCTAACTGGTTGCGAAAGGCATCTGCAGCAGGTTGGCCAGCGTATTGTGTGATGACAACTGAGCCAACAAAAATTCCCAATTCGTTAAATTTATCAATCAAACGAAGAACTTCTTGGTCATAAGAAATGCCTAGGTCGCCACGCGCTTTAGAATGCTCGATGTTGCTTGCGTTAATGGCGATCACAACTTCAACCTGCTCTTTCAATTCTTGCAAGAGCTTGATTTTATTGTCAGGCTCATAACCAGGAAGGACACGAGCAGCGTGGAAATCTTCTAACATTTTGCCACCAAACTCCAAATAGAGCTTGCCGTCAAATTGGTTGATGCGCTCCAAGATATGATCGCGCTGTAGATTCAAATATTGTTCAGAACTAAAAGCTTGTTTTTTCATTTTTTTACCTCTGATCTCTATTATAATAAAAAATTGGAAGATAGGAAACTACGGAGTCAAAAAAGAAATCAAAAAGATTAGGCAAACGCTTGCACTAAGTTTAAAAAAGCGCTATCATAGACTATAGATTATTAAAATAATGAGGTAAGAAGATGCAAGAAAAATGGTGGCACAATGCCGTAGTCTATCAAGTCTATCCAAAGAGTTTTATGGATAGCAACGGAGATGGGATTGGCGATTTGCCAGGAATTACTAGTAAGTTGGACTATCTAGCCAAGTTAGGAATCACAGCGATTTGGCTTTCTCCTGTTTATGATAGCCCTATGGATGATAATGGCTACGATATTGCTGATTATCAAGCGATTGCAGCTATTTTCGGAACCATGGAGGACATGGACCAACTCATCGCAGAAGCTAAGAAACGTGATATTCGAATTATCATGGACTTGGTGGTCAATCATACCTCAGATGAACACGCATGGTTTGTCAAGGCTTGTGAGAATCCTGATAGCCCTGAGCGTGACTACTATATCTGGCGAGATGAGCCCAATGATTTGGAGTCTATCTTTAGTGGGTCTGCTTGGGAATACGATGAAAAGTCGGGTCAATACTATCTCCACTTTTTCAGTAAGAAACAGCCGGATCTCAACTGGGAGAATGAAAAACTTCGTCAGAAAATCTATGAGATGATGAACTTCTGGATTGATAAAGGTATTGGTGGTTTCCGTATGGATGTCATTGACATGATTGGGAAAATTCCTGATGAGAAGGTAGTGAATAATGGTCCTATGCTCCATCCCTATCTCAAGGAAATGAATCAGGCGACCTTTGGCGACAAAGATCTTTTGACAGTAGGGGAAACATGGGGGGCAACGCCAGAGATTGCTAAGCTCTACTCGGATCCAAAGGGACAAGAATTGTCTATGGTCTTCCAGTTTGAACACATCTGTCTTCAATATCAGGAAGGGCAACCTAAGTGGCACTACCAAAAAGAGTTAAATGTAGGGAAGTTAAAAGAGATTTTTAACAAATGGCAGACTGAGTTAGGAGTTGAAGACGGCTGGAATTCCCTTTTCTGGAACAATCATGACCTTCCTCGTATCGTCTCTATCTGGGGAAATGAGCAAGAATACCGTGAAAAATCTGCTAAAGCCTTTGCGATTTTGCTTCATCTCATGAGAGGGACGCCTTATATCTATCAGGGTGAAGAGATTGGAATGACCAACTATCCTTTTGAAACACTGGACCAAGTAGAAGATATTGAATCCCTCAACTATGCGCGTGAAGCTCTTGAAAAAGGTGTTCCGCTCGAGGAAATTATGGACAGTATCCGTGTCATCGGACGTGATAATGCCCGTACCCCGATGCAATGGGACGAGAGCAACAACGCTGGCTTCTCAACAGGTCAACCTTGGTTGGCAGTTAATCCAAACTATCAAGAAATCAACGTTCAAGAAGCACTAGCAAACCCAGATTCTATTTTTTATACCTACCAAAAACTCGTGCAAATCCGTAAGGAGAACAGCTGGCTGATTCGAGCTGACTTTGAATTGCTTGATACGGCTGATAAGGTTTTTGCTTATATCCGTAAGGACGGTGAGCGCCGCTTCCTAGTTGTGGCTAACTTGTCCAATGAAAAACAAGATTTTTCGGTAGGAGGAAAAGTCAAATCTGTCTTGATTGAGAACACTACTGCTAAAGAAGCAGTTGAAAAACAGACCTTAGAGCCATGGGATGCTTTCTGTGTGGAACTAACGGATTAAAATAAGTGAACCTCAAGCCTTTGATGCTTGGGGTTCTTTTACTAAAAAATATATAGAAAAGCCTTTAAAAAATATTTGTTAGAATTTTCTAAAAAATCTGGCGAAAGTCCTTGCTTTTATGAAAAAATAGGGTATAATGGTGAAAACACTATCTTTAAGGAGATTACTTATGAAATCGAAAAAGTGGCTCTTAGGAGCAGGTGCTGTTTTGAGTGCGGCCCTACTGTTAACTGCTTGTGGGCAAAGTGAAAAGAAAGCGGATGCTCCCAAAACATTCTCTTATGTCTACGCTATGGATCCATCTTCTTTGGACTATAGTGTGACGAGCAAGAGCTCAACCTCTGACGTTATAGCAAACGTTGTTGATGGTCTTTTGGAAAATGATAAGTATGGGAACTTAATTCCATCACTTGCAGAAGACTGGTCTGTTTCAAAGGATGGTTTGACTTACACCTACAAACTTCGTAAGGGTGTAAAATGGTATACTTCTGATGGAGAAGAATACGCTGAAGTTAAGGCCAAAGACTTTGTTACTGGGCTTAAACATGCTGCTGACGGGAAATCAGATGGTCTTTCTTTGATTCAGGATTCTATCAAAGGTTTGGCAGAGTATGTTAGTGGTGAGAGCAATGATTTCTCTACCGTAGGAGTTAAGGCTGTTGATGATTACACGGTAGAATACACACTTAACAAACCAGAAAGTTTCTGGAACTCTAAGGTCACAACTGCGACCATGCTTCCAGTTAATGAAGAATTTTTGAATTCTAAAGGGAGCGACTACGGTGCACCAACCCCATCAGGTATCCTATATAATGGTCCTTATTTCTTGAAATCATTGACTTCAAAATCAGTCATTGAATATGAAAAGAATCCAAACTACTGGGATAAGGACAATGTCAAGATTGACAATATTAAACTAACTTTCTACGATGGATCAGACCAAGAATCCTTGATTCGTAGCTTTACACAAGGTGCCTATACAACAGCCCGTCTCTTCCCAACAAGCTCAAACTTTGAGTCAACTAAACAAGAGTACGGCGATAAGATTGTTTACAGTCCACAAGAAGCGACAAGCTACTACCTCACTGTTAACGTAAACCGCCAATCTTATAATAAAACAGCTAAAACAGACGAAGCTCAAAAAACATCAACGAAAGAAGCTCTTCTCAACAAGAACTTCCGTCAGGCGCTGAACTTTGCCCTTGATCGTCATTCTTATACTGCTCAGTTGAATGGTGAAGAAGGTGCGAACAAGATTATCCGTAACAGCCTAGTGCCACATGACTACGTTCAAGTGGGTGAAAAAACCTTTGGAGAGTTGGCGCAGGCAGAGCTCGTTTCATATGGAGACCAGTGGAAAGATGTAGCCCTTACAGATGGCAAGGATACGATTTACAGTCCTGAAAAAGCTAAGGCAGCCTTTGCTAAAGCCAAGGAAGAATTGCAAGCCAAGGGTGTTACCTTCCCAATCCATTTGGATATCCCGGTTGAACAAACAGATGTAATCGCGGTTCAACAAACTAACTCACTCAAGCAGTCTATCGAATCATCACTTGGTACTGAAAATGTCATTGTCGATGTCCTTCAAATGACCGATAATGAGAAATTGAGCATTACATCTCAAGCCAAGGTTCCATCCCAAAAAGACTATGACTTGAACGGAACTGGTTGGGGACCAGACTATCAAGACCCAGCTACCTACCTCAACATTCTTGATGCTAAGAAGGGTTCTGCCCTTAAACACTTGGGGATTAAGCGCGGACAAGATCCAGAAGTGATGGCTCAAGTTGGACTGGACGAATACAAGAAACTCTTGGATGATGCTGCAGCTGAAACCAGCGACCTTAACAAGCGTTATGAAAAATACGCTAAAGCTCAAGCTTGGGTGTCAGACAGCTCGCTCTTAATCCCAGTTGCTTCTTCAGGTGGTTCTCCAACGGTTAGCCGTACTGTACCATTCACAAAAGCTTATTCTCAAGTTGGGATCAAGGGAGACCCGTTTGTGTTTAAAGGATTGGAGTTGCAAAATGACGTTGTGACTGCAAAAGAATACGAAGAAGCCTTCAAGAAATGGCAACAAGAAAAAATTGAGACAAATGCCAAATACCAAAAAGAACTTGAAAAACACGTCAAGTAATCTATAAAAAGAAAAGGAAGTTGCAGGAAACTGTGCTTCCTTTTTTGTTTTGAGACACCAGTTGTCATAAAAGCAGTAACTTTACATTTTTGAATAAATTTGATAAAATATGGTTATGTTATAAAAAGTGACATAAAGGAGTGAATGATGATCAAAATGAAAAAAAGACTAATCGGGACAGGTCTTGTATTAGCGACAGGGATTTTGCTATCTGCATGTGGACAGTCCAATACAGATACTAGCACTTATTCATCAACATTTAGTGCGAATCCAACAACTTTTAACTATCTCCTAGATTATTATGCAGATAACACTGCCGTTATTACCAATCTCGTAGATGGTTTGTTAGAAAATGACAGCTATGGGAACCTCGTACCTGCTGTTGCGGAGGATTGGTCTGTTTCATCAGATGGTTTGACCTATACCTACAAGCTTAGAAAAGATGCCAAGTGGTATACGGCTGATGGTGAGGAATACGCTTCAGTTAAAGCTCAGGATTTTGTCACTGGGATCAAATATGCCGCGGACAACAAGGGGCAAGCTATGGATCTGATCCAAAATTCAATCAAGGGATTGAATGACTATGTGACGGGTGTGACCAATGACTTTTCAACTGTCGGTGTCAAAGCCTTGGATGATTACACAGTCGAGTACACTTTGACTCGACCAGAACCGTATTGGAATTCAAAGACAACCAATAGTATTCTTTTCCCAGTCAACGAAGAGTTCTTGAAATCAAAGGATAAAGATTTTGGTACCTTGACACCAGACAGTATCCTTTATAATGGTCCTTATCTGTTAAAAGATTTTACATCAAAATCTTCGATCGAATATGTGAAGAATCCACACTATTATGACCATGACAAAGTAACCATTGAAAAAGTTAAGTTAGCCTATTTCGATGGGTCAGATCAGGAGATGACCATTCGAAACTTTGAAAGTGGTGCTTACTCGATTGCAGGAGTCTATCCAAATAGTTCGAACTATGCTAAGACAAAAGAAAAATACCAAGACAATATCGTCTATAGCTTACAAGACAAGACATCTTGGTACTTTAACTTTAACGTCAACCGCAAAACCTATAATCATACCGCTAAAACAACGGACGAACAAAAGAAATCAGCTCAAACAGCTATCTTAAATAAAAATTTCCGTCAGGCTATCAACTTTGGTATTGATCGAACAGCTTACTCTGCTCAATCTAACGGTGAAGAAGCAGCCAGCAAAACCCTTCGTAATACTCTGGTTCCCCCAACATTTGTTCAGGTGGGAGATAAGACCTTTGGAGAAGTAACAGCTTCTAAGCTTGTGAACTACGGAACTGAGTGGTCAGGTATCAATTTGGCAGACGCTCAAGATGCTTACTTTAACAAGGAAAAGGCCCAAGCAAAATATGCGGAAGCTAAAAAGGAATTGGAAGCTCAAGGCGTGACTTTCCCAATCCATTTGGATGTCCCTGTTGATCAGACAAATAAAAACGCAGTTTCTGGTATGAACTCGGTCAAACAAACCCTTGAAACAGTACTAGGTTCTGACAATATCGTCATTGATGTTCAACAGCTTTCTACAGATGACTTTGGAAATGTTGCCTTCCTAGCACCAAACCCAGCAGCTCGTGATTACGACCTGAACTTTGATGGTTGGGTTGGTGATTACCAGGATCCATCAACTTATCTAGACCCCTTCAATGCTGAAACTGGCTTCTATCTCAAGATTTTTGGTCTTGATGCCAAGGAAGACCAAGAGCTCATTAAGAGTTTGGGGCTCGATATCTATACGAAACTTCTAAAAGAAGCAGATGCTGAGAATAAAGATGTCGCTAAGCGTTATGAAAAATACGCTGAAGCTCAAGCTTGGATGATTGACAATTCTCTAGTTATGTCTGCTATGTCAAATGGTGGTACAGCCTCTGTAACCAAAGTAACTCCGTTTACACGTGCCTACTCCCTAGTGGGAATCAAGGGTGACGGAAATAATTATAAGTACATGAGATTACAAAAAGACCCTGTTACCAAGAAACAATTTGATGAAGCCAAGGCTAAGTGGGAAGAAGAAAGTAAAAAAGCTATCGAAAAGAGCCAAAAAGAGTTTGAAAACCACGTAAAATAAGATTACAGACAAGGTTGCCCCTGAGCGCCTTGTCTTTTTGTGCAGAATGGCATTTGGAACTTTGCTTATATTTTAGAGCAACTTAAGAGAACAAAAGCGAATGAAAACGCTGAAAATAGCAAGGATGGATGGAATTTCCATCATGATTGTGATATAATATTTATAACTATTAACGTGTATAGGGGATTATCATGAGTAGACGTTCAAAGAGAGCTCGTTTAGGGAATGTGAAACGAAATATTAATATAGTTTTAGCAACCATTTATTTATTATTGAGTGGTTTTTTGCTGTTCTTAATTTTTAAACATAATATCTTAGCTTTTCGGTACCTCAATATCCTTACGGCGGTTCTTATTTTTATTTCTGCTGTAATTGCAATCCTTCTGATAGTGTATAAAAAAGCCGAGAAGTTTACGGTTTTCTTTTTGACACTTGCTATCGTAGTTAGCTCCGTTTCTCTCTATGCTTTGCAACAGTTTGTCGGTTTTACCAATCATATCAATGCGACCTCAAACTACTCAGAGTATTCGATGAGTGTGGTCGTTTTGAAAGATAGTGAAATCAATAATGTGACCCAGTTGGATAGTGTAACAGGTCCGACTGAAACAGATAATGATAATATCCAAAAGTTGGTGGCGGATATTAAGACGACACAGAGTAAAGACTTGACAGTTGAACAGAGTACTTCTTATCTAGCAGCTTATAAGAGTCTGCTTTCTGGCGAAACGAAAGCAATTGTCTTAAATAGTGTTTTTGAAAATATCATTGAAGCAGAGTATCCAGATTATGCTTCAAAAATCAAAAAAATCTATACAAAACAATTAACTAAGGATGTAGCGGCACCAAAGGTATCAAAGAATAAAGCTTTCAATATTTATGTGAGTGGTATTGATACCTATGGTCCGATTAGTTCCGTTTCGCGTTCAGATGTAAACATTTTGATGACTGTGAACCGAGATACCAAGAAAATCCTTCTGACTACAACACCCCGAGATTCCTATGTTCCGATTGCGGATGGGGGAAATAATCAAAAGGATAAGTTGACCCATGCTGGAATTTATGGAGTGGACTCGTCGATTCATACCTTGGAAAATCTCTATGGAGTGGATATTAACTACTATGTTCGCTTGAACTTCACTTCTTTCTTGAAATTGATTGACCTTTTAGGTGGCGTTGATGTCTATAATGATCAGGATTTCACTTCTTTGCATGGCAAGTACCATTTCCCCGTTGGGAATGTCCATCTAGACTCTGAGCAGGCTCTTGGTTTTGTTCGTGAGCGCTACTCTCTAGCAGATGGAGATCGTGACCGTGGTCGGAACCAACAAAAGGTTATTGTAGCTGTTATTCAGAAGTTGACGTCAACCGAAGCTTTGAAGAACTATGACAATATCATCCAAGGATTGCAAGATTCTCTTCAGACCAATATGCCTTTGGAAACCATGATGGATCTAGTCAATACTCAATTGGAGAGTGGTGGGAACTACAAAGTCAACTCTCAAGACTTGAAGGGAACTGGACGCACGGACCTTCCTTCATACGCTATGCCAGATAGTAACCTCTACATGATGGAAATCGATGAAAGTAGCTTGGTTGCCGCCAAAGCTGCTATCAATGATGTGATGGAGGGCAAGTAGCATGATAGATATCCATTCGCACATCGTTTTCGATGTGGATGATGGTCCAAAGTTGATAGAGGAAAGCAAAAAGCTTCTTATAGAGGCCTACAGTCAAGGAGTACGAACAATTGTTTCCACTTCGCATAGACGAAAAGGGATGTTTGAAACTCCTGAAGAAAAAATCGCAACCAATTTTTTGAAGGTGCGAGAAATGGCTAAGGAAGTTGCGGATGACTTAATCATTGCCTATGGGGCAGAAATTTACTATACGCCGGATGTTGTTGAGAAGTTGGAAAAGAAATTAATCCCAACCCTCAACGATAGTCGCTATGCTTTGATTGAGTTTAGTATGAATACAGCTTATCGGGATATACATAAGGGGCTGAGTAATATTCTAATGTTAGGCATTACACCCGTCATTGCCCACATTGAACGTTACGATGCTTTGGAAAACAATGAAAAGCGCGTGCGAGAGCTGATTGATATGGGATGTTATACTCAGGTTAATAGTTCTCATGTCTTGAAACCTAAACTCTTCGGAGAAACTTATAAATTCATGAAAAAGAGAGCCCAGTATTTCTTGGAACGAGATCTGGTTCACGTGATAGCAAGTGACATGCATAACTTGGATCACAGACCTCCTCATATGGAGGAAGCCTATGATATCATTGCTAAAAAATACAGTGAAGATAAGGCTAAGGAACTTTTTAAGGATAATCCCCGAAAAATAATAATGGATCAATTGATTTAGGAGAAAAAATGAAAGAACAAAATATGATGGAAATCGATGTATTTCACTTGCTTAAAATCCTTTGGAAACGAAAACTTTTAATTGCTTTGGTAGCATTTGTGACAGGGACAGTAGCATTTGCCTACAGTAGTTTTATTGTGAAGCCAGAATTTACGAGTACGACCCGAATTTATGTGGTCAATCGTAATCAGGGAGATAAGCCTGGCTTGACTAACCAAGACTTGCAAGCAGGATCTTACTTGGTAAAAGACTATCGTGAAATCATTCTCTCGCAAGACGTTTTAGAGAAGGTTGCGACTGATTTGAAACTAGAACTCCCTCCAAAAGGTCTAGCTAGTAAAATCAAGGTAACAGTTCCAGTGGATACGCGTATTGTATCGATTTCTGTTACAGACCGTGCACCTGAGGAGGCTAGCCGTATCGCCAACTCTTTGAGAGAGGTTGCGGCTCAAAAGATCATCAGCGTCACTCGCGTTTCGGATGTGACAACGCTTGAAGAAGCACGCCCAGCAACATCGCCATCTTCACCAAATATTCGTCGCAATACCATGGTTGGATTCCTTGCGGGAGCGGTTGTGATGGTTGTCACAGTTCTCCTTGTTGAGATTTTGGATACACGAGTGAAACGTCCAGAAGATATTGAGGACGTGTTGCAAATTGCACTATTGGGAGTAGTTCCAAATTTGGATAAATTGAAATAGGAGAGAAAAATGCCAACGTTAGAGATTGCACATAAAAAACTGGATCAGGCAAGAAAAGCAGAAGAGTACTATAATGCCCTTCGCACCAATATTCAATTGAGTGGGAATAACTTGCAAGTGATTTCTATTACGTCTGTCAAACCAGGAGAAGGGAAATCAACAACTTCTACCAATATTGCTTGGGCTTTCGCGCGTGCAGGCTATAAGACACTGTTGATCGATGCGGATATCCGTAATTCAGTCATGTCAGGTGTCTTTAAATCACGTGAAAAGATTACAGGCCTAACAGAGTTCTTGTCAGGCACAACAGACCTATCACAAGGTTTATGTGAAACCAATGTTGAAAATCTGTTTGTCATTCAAGCGGGCTCTGTATCACCAAACCCAACAGCTTTGTTACAAAGTGAAAATTTTGCGACCATGATTGATACCTTACGTAAGTACTTTGACTACATCGTTGTAGATACTGCCCCGATTGGAGTTGTTATCGATGCGGCGATTATCACGCAGCAGTGTGACGCTTCTGTTTTAGTAACTGCGGCTGGTGAAACAAATCGTCGTGATGTCCAAAAAGCTAAAGAACAACTCGAACAAACAAGTAAACCATTTCTAGGAGTAGTTCTAAATAAATTTAATACTTCAGTTGAAAAATATGGCTCCTATGGAGCATATGGAAACTATGGGAATTATGGCAAAAAATAATAAATAGTTTAGGGAAGATATTATGGAAGAAAAGGGATTGAAGATTACTTTGGCGACAATCCAGAGTTTTCTTGTCATTTTATTAGCTTATTTACTTAGTTTTGTTAAGGAAACAGAGATTGTAAATACTTCTGTTATTATCTTGTTCATTCTTCATTTTTTTATTTTTTATATCAGTGATTATGGGCATGATTTTTTTAAAAGGGGTTATTTAGCAGAGTTTATCAACACGACAAAGTATATCGTGTTCTTTGCTTTAGCTATCAGTATTTCGAATTTTTTCTTAGAAGATCGTTTTAGTATCTCTAGACGAGGAATGATTTATTTTTTGACTATACACTCTATTCTGTTGTATTTGTTGAATCTATGCATTAAACGCTATAGAAAAAGCATCTTTCCAAATCTCAAGGGGAGTAAGAAGATATTCTTGATAACAGCGACCTCTAGGGTTGAAAAAGTCATCGATAGGCTGATAGAGTCGGGAGAAATTTTTTGGAATTTGGTGGCGGTCAGTGTTTTAGACCAGCCTGATTTTCGGCATCAAACCTTAACCGTTGTACCTGCTGAGAATATCTTAGACTTTGCTACTCATGAAGTTGTCGATGAGGTCTTTATCAATCTACCAAGTGAAGAGTACGACATCGGGGAGTTTATCTCACTTTTTGAGACATTGGGAATTGATGTTACAGTTAATCTGAATGCTTTTAATAACTATCTAGGTAGTGATAAAAAGATTCGTGGGATGGCAGGGCTGAATGTTATCACGTTTTCTACAAAATTTTATAAGACCAGTCATGTCATTGCCAAACGTTTCATTGATATTGTCGGTTCGATTGTCGGATTGATTATTTGTGGTTTGGTGAGCATTGTTTTGGTTCCGATGATTCGACAAGATGGTGGGCCAGCGATTTTTTCTCAAACGCGTATTGGAAAAAATGGTCGACATTTCACTTTCTATAAATTTAGATCTATGTGCGTGAATGCTGAGCAGCGGAAACAAGAACTTTTGGCGCAAAATACTATGCAGGGGGGCATGTTTAAGGTCGATGATGATCCTCGTATCACTCCAATTGGTCGCTTTATTCGTAAGACCAGCCTAGATGAGTTACCGCAGTTTTGGAATGTTTTAATGGGAGATATGAGTCTGGTCGGAACCCGTCCCCCAACAGTGGATGAGTATGAGAAATATACTCCTGAGCAAAAACGTCGATTGAGTTTTAAACCTGGGATAACAGGCTTGTGGCAAGTCAGCGGGCGAAGTGAGATCAAGGATTTCAATGAAGTTGTTAAATTAGATGTGGCCTATATTGATGATTGGACTATTTGGAAAGATATTGAAATATTGTTAAAGACCGTTAAAGTTGTATTTATGAGAGATGGGGCGAAGTAATTTCTGCCCTTCAGTCCTGTTAGGAGAGAAATGAAACAGTCAGTTTATATTATTGGTTCAAAGGGGATTCCTGCTAAGTATGGAGGATTTGAAACCTTTGTTGAAAAATTAACCGAATATCAAAAAGACAGCAACATACAATACTATGTTGCTTGTATGCGTGAAAATTCTGCTAAGTCTGGCATTACGGAAGACCAGTTTGAGCACAATGGAGCCATTTGCTTCAACATCGATGTACCCAATATCGGCCCGGCCCGCGCCATCGCTTACGATATTGCAGCGGTCAACAAGGCTATTGAATTGGCTAAGGAAAACAAGGACGAAGCTCCCATTTTTTACATTCTAGCTTGTCGCATCGGTCCTTTTATTTCTGGACTTAAGAAAAAAATTCGTGCGATTGGTGGCTCTTTGCTGGTGAATCCTGATGGTCATGAATGGTTGCGAGCAAAATGGAGCCTTCCAGTTCGTAAGTACTGGAAATTTTCAGAGCAGCTCATGGTCAAACATGCAGATTTACTGGTCTGTGACAGTAAAAACATTGAAAAATATATCCAAGAGGATTATAAGCAGTACCAACCAAAGACCACCTATATTGCCTATGGGACAGATACAGCTCCTTCAATCCTGAAAGCAGAAGATGCCAAAGTTCGAGATTGGTATAAGGAAAAAGAAGTTAGCGAAAATGGCTATTATCTAGTAGTGGGACGATTTGTTCCTGAAAATAACTACGAAGCCATGATTCGTGAATTTATCAAGTCCAAGTCCAAAAAGGACTTTGTTCTCATCACAAATGTGGAGCAGAATAAATTTTACGACCAGTTGTTACGGGATACTGGTTTTGACAAAGATCCTAGGGTCAAATTTGTCGGTACTGTCTATGACCAAGAGTTGCTCAAGTACATCCGTGAAAATGCCTTTGCCTATTTACATGGGCATGAGGTTGGAGGAACCAACCCTTCTCTACTGGAAGCTTTAGCATCCACAAAACTAAATTTGTTGCTAGATGTTGGTTTTAACCGTGAGGTTGGTGAAGACGGGGCCATTTATTGGAAAAAAGATGAGTTGGCACGCGTCATTGAGGAAGTAGAGGGATTTGATCAGGTAGTGATAGCTGACTTGGATTTCAAGTCAAGCCAAAGAATTATCTCAGCTTTCACATGGGAAAAGATTGTGTCAGATTATGAAGAAGTGTTTAAAGGATAGGGAATGAAACGGATTTTATACTTGCATGCTGGTGCAGAAATGTATGGAGCAGATAAGGTTTTATTGGAATTGATAAAAGGATTGGATTCCAAAGAATTTGAAGCTCACGTCATCTTGCCAAATGACGGTGTTTTAGTCGAGGCTTTGCGCCAAGTTGGAGCTAAGGTCAGCGTGTTGGATTATCCGATTTTACGTAGAAAATACTTTAATCCTAAAGGCATTGCCGACTATATTCGCTCTTATAATTTCTATGCTAAGCAAATCGCCCTCTATGCTCGAGAACACAGTATAGATATGGTTCACAATAATACAGCGGCTGTTTTGGAGGGCATCTATTTGAAACGCAAGCTCAAGCTGCCTTTGATTTGGCATGTTCATGAGATTATCGTCAAACCCAAAGCTATTTCTGACTTTATCAATATGCTCATGGGACGATATGCAGACAAGATTGTGACGGTGTCCCAAGCGGTCGCTAATCATATCAAGCAGTCTCCCTTTATCAAAGATAGCCAAGTGGAAGTGATTTATAACGGTGTCGATAATGCTGTCTATTATCCAATGGATGCGTCTTCTATTCGTGAAAAATTTGACATTGCGCAAGATGCACTTGTGATTGGCATGATTGGTCGGGTCAATGCTATAAAAGGACAAAATGATTTCATAGAAGCAGTCGAGCCACTTTTGGAAAAGAATGAGCAAGCGGTGGCTTTCCTAGCTGGAGGTGTTTTTCCTGGTGAAGAATGGCGTTTAGAAGAACTAGATAAGAGAATAGCTTCTTCATCTGTTGTGTCACAAATTCATCGTATTGATTACTACGATAAGACTTCTGAACTTTATAATATGTTTGATATCTTTGTCTTACCAAGTATAAAACCTGATTCCCTACCTACAGTAGTCCTAGAAGCCATGGCTTGTTCAAAACCAGTTGTTGGTTATAACAATGGGGGAATAGCTGAAATGGTAGTAGATGACAAAAGTGGTTGCTTAGTCAAACCAAATCGTCCTCAAGAACTTTCTAATGCCATTTCTCTCTTACTAGATAGTTCTGAAAAAAGAGAAAAATTTGGGCGAGTAGGATATCAGAGACAAAAAGAGCTGTTTTCTTTGGAGAGTTACATCAAGAACTTCTCGGAATTTTATGATAATTTACAATAAGGGGTATAATGGAAAATTTAATCATTTTAGACAGTGAGCTGCAAAAAAAGAATGAAGAGCATTATCAATCTCTTCATGGCGGAAGCCGAGTAGTTTATACCAACTATGAAAGTCCACTTATAAGAAGAGTACGTAATTTCAAATACATCGGTAGTGCTTTGTATCATTTTTTAATGTGGAAAATGTCCTATGATTATGCTCGGAAATTCATAAAATATGATGTCAAGAAAATTATTTGTGTAAATCCTCTTGTAGGTATCTTTTTAGGAATTTTAAATAAAAGTGGCAAGGAAATTACATTAGCAGGATTTTTGTTTGAGAATAAGAAAAATAAAATCTATTATTATTTACGAAAGCAACTTGTGAAAAAGTCTTTCCAGAATATCAGTAATATCATAGTCTATGGTTCAAAAGAAATTCATTATTATTCGGAACTCTTTCCAGAATTTCAGGAGAAATTTAAATTTATTCATTACGGCTTAGATTATGATAATCAACTAACTTATCAAGGTTCTTTACCAACTAAGTATATCTTTTCAGGTGGAGGTAGTAACCGAGATTATGAGACTTTAGTCAAGGCAGTGGAGACTTCAAATCTTTCAATGCCGTGTGTGATTGCAACTCAGCCATGGAGAGTTCCTACGCATGGTTCAAACATTCAAGTTTTATCTGATGTAGTAGTAGAAACCTTTGGAGATGTATTGGCTAAGTCTAATTTCCTTGTCCTATCGTTAAAAGATATTGATTTATCCGCTGGTCATATGGTTATGCTCCAAGCAATGTCTTTAGGAGTTCCTATCATTGTAAATGACATACCCTCTGTCCGAGATTATGTCGATGAATCCTTGGTGACTTTCTATCCTTCAGGGGATTTTGAAGCACTAGCACAGCTAATAGAAAATTTCAATCCTATGGTTGATGATATTATTCAAAAAGTTCATAAAGCAAAGGCACTATACTTTGAACAATATACCTCTATAAAATTGATGGATAGACTATTGGATTTTTAAATAGGAGAGACTGAATGGTAGAAAAGATTGATTTTGTTGTCGCATGGGTTGATGGGAATGATTTGGTTTGGAGAGAAAAGAAAGCCCAATACGATGGCTCAATAAACACTTTTAAAGAGGGTATGAACTCAGAGAAATCCTATCGTGAATGGGGAACCTTTAAATATTGGTTTAGAGGTGTGGAAAAATTTGCTCCTTGGGTCAATAAGATCTACCTTGTGACTGACCAGCAAAAGCCAAGCTGGTTAGATATAAACAGTGAAAAATTGGTCTTGGTAGATCATGCAGAGATTATCTGTAATGACTATCTACCAGTTTTTTCTGCCAATCCTATTGAAAGCAATATCCATCGAATCCCTGGACTCTCTGAGCACTTTGTCTTTTTTAATGATGATATGTATTTGACGGCTCCAGTTGAGCCGATAGACTTTTTCTCGGAGGATGGTTTGCCAAAGTATGTTACAGCTTTAGCTCCTATTACAACGGAGAGATATGGAACTGGTCATTTCCAAATGAATGATATGGGAATTATCACTAGTCATTTTTCGAAGAAAGAAATTTTAAATAATGGTCACTTTTTTTCCTTTAAGCATGGGATTAAACAATTAATCAAGACTTTACTTTATGGGACTACTAAGTTTATCTGTGGTTTCTGGGAGAGTCACCTGCCCTATCCCCTACTAAAATCAACAATGGACTTGGTATGGGAAAAGGAAAAAGCAGTTTTGGAGACAACCTCAGCGAGTCGCTTCAGAAGTCCCTCTGATACCAATGTTTGGCTCTTTAAATATTGGCAGATCGCTAGTGGTCAATACGCTATCGGAAATCCTAAGTTAGGGGGACTCTTTTCTTTGGATAATGCCGGACCAGATTTTTGGAAGCTACTGAATTCTGGTAAATACCAAATTATGTGTATCAATGACGGACACAACGTTCAAGATGAGGAACAGGTGATGACAGACTTCGTCAAGGCTATGGACCAACTGCTTCCAGATAAAAGTTCATTTGAGATTTAAACAGTAAAACTAAGTAAGAGGAAGAAAAGATGATTTCGGTAATTGTGCCTGTTTACAATGTGGAGGACTACCTTCATTATGCCATGGAGAGTTTAGAAAATCAGACTTATAAGGATATGGAAGTCCTCTTGATCGATGATGGATCGAGTGATGGCTCAGGTCTCTTGTGCGACCAGTATGCCCAGCAGTATGATTGGGTGACGAGTTATCACAAGGCCAACGGTGGCTTATCTGATGCTCGAAACTATGGAGTCTTGAAGGCAAAGGGGGACTGGATCACCTTCCTAGATCCGGACGATTATTTGGAACCTTGCGCCTTGGAACTGCTAGCAGAGCTACAAAGTCGTACCCAAGCAGATATGGTGAGTGGGAAAGTAGAGCCGACAACCTACTATCATCGTTATCAGAATTTTCACTTGGATCAGATTGATCTAGACCAGGTTAAAGTCTATGATAAGGCGAAGGCTCTGACTGAGATGCTCTACGGAGACCTTGTGACGGTCTCTGCTTGCGGGAAACTCTATCGGAAAGAACTTCTGGAGAAAGCTCCCTTCCCCAAGGGGCGCATCTACGAAGACCTCTATGTCATCAGTGAGCATCTCAACCAAGCCCAATCTGTGGCCTTGTTTCATCTTCCGATTTACCATTATTACCATAGACCGGGTAGCATTACTGCCTCGGCCTTCACGCCTAAACAATATGAGTTTTATGAAGCAATCGATCATTTAAAAGAGGTTGTGAATGCAACCTATCCTGAGAATTCGGAACTCCAAGCAGCCATTATTTCTCGCTTCTTTACAGGAAGTCTTCTTATCTTTACGATGATTCGTGACGGAGATCCAGCAGAGTTCAAGCGACTTCAGGAGAAGACGAGACCCTATTTGCCTCTTGTCTTGAAGAATGCTAGAGTTAGTAAGAAACGTAAGATTCTCTATGTCTTGATTAGCAGGTATCCACGCCTCTATTATTACTTTAAAAAGTGGAAAAAATAAACGACTGAATGAAAAAAGTTCAGAAATTAGAAAAGGAAAATGAAGATGTTAAAGATAGAACGTGATAAATTGCTCGTGACAGCAGTTTTATTTGTGATAATTTCTATAGATATGATAAACACTTCAATGTTAGCACCTGTATTACCTAGTATACCTAATTTTGTTCCTTTCTTTGCAATCATGTTACTAGCTGTGCGTTTTTTATATATTCGTAGCTATTCTTTGAGTTTTTTAATATTTGCACCTACCCTCATTTTAGTTGGAAGTATGGTTTATTATAAGGCAGGAAACTTAAATGGTTTAATGTTTTTGCTGTTGATTGTTTTTCTTTATAAAGCAGATTTAGAGTCGATACTTAAAATTTATACTTGGACGAGTTTATCTTTTATAGTGTTTATTATTTTACTATCGTTAGTCAATGTTATTCCTAATTTACAGTTTGTTCAAACTCGCCCCGTGGGAGTGGTTGTACGTAACTCTTTTGGTTTTATCTATCCAACCGACTTTGCTTCTCATTGTTTCTATCTCTTTACTGCCCTTTCCTATCTCCTTAGAAAGAAGTTTATCTTCCTGAGAACCCTATCAGGTGTAGCCTTGGCGGCCTTTATTATTTATTATTGTGATGCCCGTTTAAATGCAGGCTCCATCTTAGCAGCAACAGGAATTTTTCTATACTTTTATTATCGTAACAAGACTGAATGGCGTTTATTTTCCCTACTGCCTTTTTCGGCTGGTATCGCTTCTTCGGTCATGATTTATCTATCCAACAAGTTTAGTTGGTCTCATCCAATATATGTTTCTCTGAATAACTTTTTCGGAATGCGATTGTATTTGGGACATGAAGCGCTTAAGAAATATGGCGTACAGTTATTTGGAATTCGTGGAATTTCCTTTGTTGGATATGGAGGAAAGACAGAAACGGTTTTGAACTATGACTATGTAGATTCGTCTTATGTACAAATGTTATTTACTTACGGTTTGATTCCAGTTGTTATGTTGGTATGCCTATACATGGTTCAGTCTTGGACTCTCTATCGTAGGAAGAACTATTTATTGTTAACCTGCCTGGCCTTAGTAACAGTCAATTGTATGTTTGAGGCCTTCTGGGTTCGTCCATCATACAATATTTTTATGTTCCTTCTTTTTGCTACCATCCCAGCGATGGAATTTGAAGGAGAAAAATTTGAGATGGGGGAAGCCGTGTGAGAGTTTTAAAAAATTACTTGTACAATCTGTCCTATCAGTTACTTGTCATCGTCCTACCAGTGATTACAACTCCCTATATCACCCGAGTTTTCTCTTCGGATGATTTGGGATCTTACGGATACTATAACTCTATCGTGACTTATTTTATCCTACTAGCGACGCTGGGAGTAGCGAATTATGGGACCAAGGAAATTTCTAGCCATCGTAAGGAAGTTGAAAAGACCTTCTGGGGTATTTACAGTTTACAAGTCCTTTCAACCTGTTTAGCGGTTACTCTGTATATCATTGTCTGCTTGCTTGTACCGTCGATGAACAATCCAATTGCCTATATACTTGGCTTTAGTTTGCTGTCTCGTGGTTTTGATATTTCTTGGCTTTTTCAAGGGTTAGAAGATTTCAAAAAAATCACAGCTCGTAACACAATGGTCAAACTTCTAGGTGTTGTTTCGATATTCCTATTTGTTAAGAAACCATCCGACTTGTACTTGTATATCATCCTCTTGGTTGCCTATGATCTACTAGGTCAGTTGAGTATGTGGCTTCCTGCTCGGGAACACATTCGCAAGCCGCATCTGGATATAGCCTATGCCAAAGAGCATATCAAACCAGTCATTCTCTTGTTTCTGCCACAGATTGCCATTTCACTCTACATCACGCTAGATCGCACGATGCTAGGTGCCTTGTCTTCGACTAAGGATGTTGGAATCTATGATCAAGCCTTGAAATTATTGAATATTTTGTTAACCTTGGTAACGTCCCTAGGTAGTGTCATGTTGCCTCGGGTCTCCAATCTTCTCTCATTAGGCAATCAAAAGGCGGTTAACAAGTTACATGAAATGTCTTTCTTAGTGTATAACTTGGTCATCTTCCCGATGATTGCGGGGATTTTAATTGTTAACAAAGATTTTGTCAATTTTTTCCTAGGGCAAGACTTCCAAGATGCTCGCTATGCGATTGCCATCATGGTCTTTAGAATGTTCTTTATTGGCTGGACCAATATAATGGGAATTCAAATCTTGATTCCTCACAATAAGAATCGTGAATTTATGCTATCAACAACTATTCCAGCTGTTTTTAGTGTGGGCTTGAATCTCCTCTTGATCCCGCCTCTGGGTTATATTGGAGCTTCAATTGTATCTGTTGCGACTGAAGGTTTGGTCTGGCTGATCCAACTCTACTTTACACGTTCGTATCTAAAAGAGGTCAAGATCCTTCCATCTATGCTAAAAATATTTTTAGCTGCTCTCTTGATGTACGGCGCTTTGTATTCTGTACAAGCTTTCATGCACTTCTCGTCTGTTGTGAATGTCTTGATCTATTCTCTGCTTGGCTTCCTAGTCTACGGTGGCTTGGTTTTGGTCTTACGTGTCTTGGATTTTCAAGAACTAAAAAGTGTCTTAAAGAAATAAGGAGATTTTATGTACGATTATTTGATTGTCGGTGCTGGCTTGTCAGGTGCAATCTTTGCCCACGAAGCTAACAAACGTGGCAAGAAAGTGAAGGTGATTGATAAACGAGAACACATTGGTGGGAATATCTATTGCCAATCTGTTGAAGGAATCAATGTCCACAAGTATGGGGCTCATATCTTCCATACATCCAATAAAAAGGTCTGGGATTATGTCAATCAGTTTGCGGAGTTTAACAATTACATCAATTCTCCTATTGCCAACTATCAAGGACATCTTTACAATCTGCCTTTTAACATGAACACTTTCTATGCTTTGTGGGGGACAAAGACACCCCAAGAAGTCAAGGACAAGATTACTGAGCAGACGACACACATGCAAGATGTTGAGCCTAAAAACTTAGAGGAACAAGCCATTAAGTTGATTGGTACGGATGTTTATGAAAAGCTAATCAAGGGCTACACCGAAAAGCAATGGGGACGTTCTGCTACTGAACTACCACCCTTTATCATCAAGCGTTTACCAGTTCGATTGACTTATGACAATAATTATTTCAACGACCGTTACCAAGGGATTCCAATTGGTGGTTACAATGTCATCATCGAAAAGTTGTTGGAAGGAATCGAAGTAGAGCTTAATACCGATTTCTTTGCAAATCGGGAGAACTTGGAGGCTTCAGCAACTAAGCTTGTCTTCACAGGGATGATTGACCAGTTCTTTGACTATAAATTTGGTGAACTTGAGTATCGCAGTCTCCGTTTTGAGCATGAGATTCTGGACCAAGAAAATTATCAAGGAAATGCTGTAGTCAACTATACTGAACGTGATATTCCTTATACGCGTATCATCGAACACAAACATTTTGAGTTTGGGACTCAGGCCAAGACCGTTATTACTCGTGAATATCCAGCAGATTGGAAAAGAGGAGATGAGCCTTACTATCCAATCAATGATGCCAAAAACAATGCCATCTATGAACAATATCTAGCAGAAGCTGAGAAAAATGGCCACGTTATCTTCTGTGGTCGCTTGGCAGATTATAAATACTATGATATGCATGTGACTGTTGAACGTGCATTGGATGTGGTAGAAGAAGAACTAGGGAGTATCTAAGAACATCACAGATAAAGGGGAGAAAAGGTGAAATATTATCTGAAAGATTCATTTCTGCATAATGCACACGAAAAGAATGCAGGGAGTAAGGCGCGAAATGATGTGGAAGCTATTCTAATCTCAGAGGGTTATGAGGGCTTGGAGCTCAAGGTTGAGAATTGGTATAAGATGAATTTCTTTAAAGCTCAACAACACAAATATCGTGCGACCAAGTCTGTGTTTGATCAGTTGGGAGCCGGAGATGAATTGGTGATTCAGTTCCCTATTATCCACCATACATTTTTCATCTCACAACTCATCAAGCAGGCGCAAAAAAGAGGAGCAAAATTCTATCTTTTGATCCATGATATTGAAACCTTGCGTCATGCAGCAGGTTCGGAAGTGAAATTCCGTCATAAAGTGCGCAATTACTTCCAGGAAAAGAAAGCTTTGATGTCAGTGGATGGTATTATCGTTCATAACGATATCATGAAGAAAGTTTTGGTAGGTCAAGGAGTGCCAGCAGATAAAATGGTTAGCTTGGAAATTTTTGACTACCTGATTCCTAACTTTGAGGGGCAAGCTGTTCCTCAAAAAGACCAGCCTATTATCGTAGCTGGAAATTTAAACCCTGCAAAGTCAGGTTATCTTTATAACTTGCCAGACCAGCCAGCCTATAACTTGTATGGAGTGGGCTATGATGAAAGTCGTGCATTGAAAAACACTAGCTACTTTGGTTCCTTTATGCCAGATGACCTACCAGCTGCTCTTGAAGGTAGTTTTGGTTTGGTGTGGGATGGTGATAGTTCAGAAACTTGCCAAGGTTCTTACGGAAATTACCTACGTTTTAACAATTCTCACAAGGCTTCTCTTTATTTGGCGTCAGGTTTCCCACTAGTAGTGTGGAAGGAATCGGCTCTGTCCCACTTTGTACTGGACAAACAGTGTGGGGTAGCAGTTGATTCTTTACATGACCTCCAAAAGGCACTAGACGATTTGACTGATCAAGATTACATGGAACTGTCGGCTAATGCCAGACAAGTAGGAGTAGCGCTTCGAAATGGTGATTATCTGAAATCGGCTATTTCTAAATTGAAGTAAGAATTTGAAGCTACTCATTAATCAGTTCGTTAGAAAGGTTACTTCATTATGAAAGGTATTATTCTTGCGGGTGGTTCGGGAACGCGCCTGTACCCACTTACTCGAGCTGCGTCAAAACAGCTGATGCCGGTTTATGATAAACCCATGATTTACTATCCTTTGTCAACCTTGATGTTGGCAGGGATTAAGGACATTTTGATCATCTCAACACCACAGGATTTGCCCCGTTTTAAGGACCTGCTCTTGGATGGTTCCGAATTTGGAATCAAGCTTTCTTATGCGGAACAGCCAAGTCCCGATGGGCTTGCTCAAGCTTTTCTTATCGGTGAAGAATTTATCGGCGACGATAGTGTTGCTTTGATCTTGGGGGATAATATCTATCATGGACCTGGTTTGAGCAGAATGCTTCAAAAGGCAGCCAAGAAAGAGAAGGGTGCGACTGTTTTTGGCTACCAAGTGAAGGATCCAGAGCGTTTTGGTGTGGTCGAGTTTGATACAGACATGAATGCTATTTCCATAGAAGAAAAACCGGAGAATCCTCGCTCTAACTATGCAGTGACCGGTCTTTATTTCTATGACAATGATGTTGTGGAGATTGCCAAACAGATCAAACCGAGTGCTCGTGGAGAGTTGGAAATCACAGATGTTAACAATGCTTATTTGAAGCGTGGGGATTTGTCAGTTGAAGTTATGGGACGTGGTTTTGCCTGGTTGGATACTGGGACACATGAGAGTCTGTTAGAAGCATCCCAATATATCGAAACGGTTCAAAGGATGCAAAATGTTCAGGTTGCCAACCTAGAAGAAATTGCCTACCGAATGGGTTATATCAGCCGCGAAGATGTGCTGAAGTTGGCGCAACCTCTCAAGAAGAATGAATACGGGCAATACTTGCTCCGTTTGATTGGAGAAATCTAGATGACAGATAATTTTTTCGGCAAAACACTTGCAGTGCACAAGATTGATGCCATTCCAGGTTTGTTAGAGTTCGACATTCCGGTTCATGGTGACAATCGTGGCTGGTTTAAGGAAAATTTTCAGAAAGAAAAGATGCTACCGCTTGGTTTTCCTGAAAGCTTCTTTGCTGAAGGAAAACTGCAAAACAATGTCAGCTTTTCTCGCAAAAATGTTCTCCGAGGCCTCCATGCTGAACCTTGGGATAAGTACATCTCAGTAGCAGATGGTGGCAAGGTTCTGGGTTCATGGGTTGACCTACGTGAAGGTGAGACTTTTGGAAATGTTTATCAGACCGAGATTGATGCAAGTAAGGGAATCTTTGTCCCTCGTGGCGTAGCCAATGGCTTCCAAGTCCTCTCGGATACAGTTTCTTATAGCTATCTGGTCAATGACTACTGGGCACTTGAACTCAAGCCTAAATATGCTTTTGTCAACTATGCAGACCCAGCTTTGGGCATTGAGTGGGAAAACCTAGCAGAAGCAGAAGTTTCGGAAGCAGATAAACATCATCCACTGCTTAAGGATGTCAAACCACTAAGAAAAGAAGATTTGTAAAAAATTAGGGAATAAAAATGACTGAATACAAAAATATCATCGTGACAGGTGGGGCTGGTTTTATCGGTTCTAACTTTGTTCATTATGTCTATAACAACTTCCCAGATGTCCATGTGACAGTGCTGGACAAGCTGACTTATGCGGGTAATCGTGCCAATATTGAAGCAATTTTAGGTGATCGTGTTGAGTTGGTTGTTGGAGATATTGCAGATGCAACCTTGGTCGATAAGCTAGCTGCTCAAGCAGATGCCATTGTTCACTATGCGGCAGAAAGCCATAATGACAACTCGCTCAATGATCCGAGTCCCTTTATCCACACCAACTTCATTGGGACTTACACTCTTTTGGAAGCAGCTCGTAAATACGACCTTCGTTTCCACCATGTGTCAACTGACGAAGTCTATGGTGACCTACCTCTGCGTGAAGATTTGCCAGGTCATGGAGAAGGTCCAGGTGAGAAATTTACGGCTGAAACCAAGTACAATCCCAGCTCGCCTTACTCATCAACTAAAGCAGCTTCAGACTTGATTGTCAAAGCTTGGGTGCGCTCATTTGGTGTTAAAGCGACTATTTCGAACTGTTCAAACAACTATGGTCCTTACCAACATATCGAGAAGTTTATTCCGCGCCAGATCACCAATATCTTGAGTGGTATCAAGCCAAAACTCTATGGTGAAGGTAAGAATGTCCGTGACTGGATTCACACCAATGACCATTCATCAGGTGTTTGGACGATTTTAACCAAAGGTCAAATCGGGGAAACCTACTTGATTGGTGCGGATGGTGAGAAGAACAATAAGGAAGTCCTGGAACTCATTCTCAAGGAAATGGGGCAACCAGCTGATGCTTATGACCATGTGACGGACCGAGCTGGTCACGACCTTCGCTATGCCATCGATGCTAGCAAGCTTCGTGATGAACTAGGGTGGAAGCCAGAGTTTACCAACTTTGAAGCAGGCCTCAAAGAGACCATCAAATGGTATACAGACAACCAAGACTGGTGGAAATCTGAAAAAGAAGCGGTAGAGGCTAACTATGCTAAAACGCAACAAGTGATTAAATAATCAGATACTAAAAAGCAAGAGACCTCATGGTCTCTTGTTTTTTATGTATGTCGTAATCTTTCATTTTCTCACTTCTTGTTTATAAAATTCTTTAAGGGCATCTTGCCAGATTGGAATGACGAAACCTGTCGCCTTTGCTTTTGTCAAGCTCATAGTTGAGTTGAGAGGTCGTTTGGCCTTGGCAGGAAACTTGCTGGAGTCTACTGGTACTACTTCGACATCACTGTCTTTAAGAATCTCGACAGCAAAGTCATACCAAGTGGTGTCTTCAGCTGCGTCATTTGATAAGTGGTAGTAGCCATACTCTTTTTGATTTTCAGTCAAATAGGTCATGAATTCGGCCAAGGTACGTGTCCAGGTTGGGCGGCCGTGTTGGTCGTTGACTACTGTGAGTGTTTTATGGGTTTTGGCTAGATTTTGCATGGTAAAGACAAAGTTTTTTCCATAATTTCCAAAAACCCAAGCAGTGCGGATGATGTAATGCTGTGACGTAAGGTTTTCAACAAGTTCTTCTCCCATTCGTTTGGTACGTCCGTACTCTGTTTGCGGATCAGGTAGGTCATCGACTTCCCACTCTTGTCCTACTGGTTTCTTTCCATCAAAGACATAGTCTGTCGAGATATAGACCAGAGTAGCTCCGTATTTCTCAGAGGCCTTGGCTACATTTTCAGTTCCAGTTACGTTGATGGCAAAATCCAGTTCTTTTCCCTCATCTTCTGCGGCATCAACAGCAGTGTAGGCTGCACAATGATAGACCAGAGTTGGTTTAACCTCAGCAAATACTTTATCAACCATTTCAGAATTAGTGATATCCATTTCGGCCACATCTACTGCAACATAGTCCACATTTCGTTCATCTAGTAAATAACGTAGTTCGGTACCGAGTTGACCATTTGCACCTGTAATTAATATCATTGTCTTCTCCTTAACTTTTATTCTATCTAATCATAGCAAAAAAATGATAAAAAATCTGATTTTCGCTCCTTGTTTTGCTGGTTTCTATCCGATAAGAATCTGTTTTTGAAATGAAACTGTTTATTAGATTCTTTGAGATAGAATTTTTTTATAGCTGTAAAGCTATTCTTAAAATTCTAAGCGTTAGCACTGTTCAGAAAAGAGAAAATTTTAGTGAATTTTACCTATTTCCTATTGCTTTCTGCCTTTTTATTTGTTATATTAAAAGTACAATTATTTTTTATTTATAACAGTTAAGCAGAGCACTTTCAGAGAAAGGAGTATTTTTTAAAAACGAAATGTAAACGCTTACTGGAAAATGAAAGGATTTAGGAGTTCATGGATAAACGATTTTTTGAAAAACGCTGTAAGTTCAGTATTCGTAAGTTTACGCTTGGAGTAGCTTCGGTGATGATTGGAGCGACTTTCTTCGCAGCTAGCCCAGTATTAGCTGATCAAGCAAGAGTTGGTTCAACAGATAATTTGCCGAGTGAACTAGCTGATTTGGATAAGAAGGCTAGTGATGAGGGGCACGATTTTGACAAGGAAGCTGCCGCTCAGAATCCTGGTTCAGCTGAAACTACTGAAGGCCCACAAACAGAAGAAGAGTTGTTGGCTCAAGAAAAAGAAAAGTCTGAAAAGCCAAGCAATCTGCCAAAAGAATTAGAAGATAAGTTGGAGAAAGCTGAAGACAATGGGCGCGAAGTTGACAAGGATCAATTGGTCCAAGATACTGGCAAGCTCGTCCCAGAAGATGTGGCTAAAACGACCAATGGGGAATTAAACTACGGCGCGACTGTTAAGATTAAGACGCCATCAGGAGAAGGTAGCGGTATTGTCGTTGCTAAAGACCTTGTCTTGACGGTTTCTCATAACTTTATCAAGGATAGCCAAGACGGCAATATCCGTAAGGTTGTGGATAATGACCAAGG
The DNA here is from genome assembly GCF_030546305.1 of Streptococcus sp. GP0011. Lineage (GTDB taxonomy): Bacteria > Bacillota > Bacilli > Lactobacillales > Streptococcaceae > Streptococcus. The sequence goes on from NZ_JAUONR010000004.1 coordinate 59,845, forward strand.
GGATGGAGATATCTATAGTATCTCTTATCCAGGATTGCCAGATGTCAAGTTTAGCAAGAAAGATATTATTCATTGGGATCGTGAAGGCTATCTGAAAGGCTTCAAAAATGATTTGGCCCTTGTGAGATTGCGTACAGTTCTAGAAAATACGCCTGTTGAAGTAACTAAAAAGCCAGTTGTTAAGAAAATTGGAGATAAGCTCCATGTCTTTGGTTATCCAGAAGGGAAATTGAATCCGATTGTCAATACTACAGTTGATTTTGCGGAATCATACGGAGAAGGTGTCCAAGGGATTGGTTACCAAGGAGGAAAACCGGGCGCTAGTGGCGGCGGTATCTTTGATATAGAAGGCAAACTAGTCGGTGTTCACCAAAATGGTGTAGTTGGAAAACGGAGCGGAGGCATTCTCTTCTCACCAGCTCAACTAAAATGGATCCAAGACCACATGCAGGGGATTTCAAGTGTGAAACCAGCAGACTTGGAAGAGAAAGAAAAACCGGCTGAAGAAAAACCAAAAGAGGATAAACCTGCAGCTGCTAAACCTGAAACACCTAAGACAGTAACTCCTGAATGGCAAACGGTAGCAAAAAAAGAACAGCAGGGAACAGTTACTGTTCGTGAAGAAAAGGGTGTCCGCTACAATCAATTGTCTTCAACTGCACAGAACGACAATGGCGATAAACCAGCCTTGTTTGAAAAACAAGGATTGACAGTTGATGCTAATGGAAATGCGACGGTTGATTTAACCTTCAAAGATGATTCTGAAAAGGGCAAATCACGCTTTGGTGTCTTCTTGAAATTTAAAGATACCAAGAACAATGTTTTTGTTGGTTATGATAAAGATGGCTGGTTCTGGGAGTATAAATCTCCAACCGATAGCACCTGGTATAAGGGGAGCCGTGTAGCAGCGCCTGAGACAGGATCAATTAACCGCCTATCAATTACCCTCAAGTCAGATGGACAACTCAATGCAACGAATAATGATGAGAAACTTTTTGATACGGTCACTTTGCCAGCAGCTGTTAATGAAACTCTCAAAAATGAGAAGAAAATCGTCCTAAAAGCTGGTTCCTATGGCAATGAACGTACAGTTGTCAGCGTTAAAACAGACAATCAAGAAGGCGTGAAAGCAGATGATACTCCTGCCCAGAAAGAAACAGGTCCAGTTGTTGACGATAGCAAGGTGACTTATGATACGATCCAGTCCAAGGTACTCAAGGCAGTGATTGACCAAGCCTTCCCTCGTGTCAAAGAATACACGCTGAATGGTCATACTTTGCCAGGACAAGTCCAACAATTCAATAAGGTATTTATCAACAAACACGAAGTCACCCCTGAAGTTACTTACAAAAAAATCAATGAGACAACAGCAGAGTACTTGATGAAGCTTCGCGATGATGCTCACTTAATCAATGCGGAAATGACAGTACGTCTGCAAGTTGTGGATAATCAGTTGCACTTTGATGTGACCAAGATTGTCAACCACAATCAAGTCACTCCGGGTCAAAAGATTGATGATGAAAGAAAACTGCTTTCTTCCATTAGCTTCCTTGGCAATGCTTTAGTGTCTGTTTCGAGTGATCAAGCTGGTGCTAAGTTTGATGGGGCAACCATGTCAAACAATACCCATGTTAGCGGAGATGATCATATCGATGTAACCAATCCAATGAAGGATCTGGCTAAGGGTTACATGTATGGATTTGTTTCTACGGATAAGCTTGCTGCAGGTGTTTGGAGCAACTCTCAAAACAGCTACGGTGGTGGTTCGTATGATTGGACTCGTTTGACAGCCTATAAAGAAACAGTCGGAAATGCCAACTATGTCGGAATTCATAGCTCTGAATGGCAATGGGAAAAAGCTTATAAGGGCATTGTCTTCCCAGAATACACGAAGGAACTTCCAAGTGCCAAGGTTGTTATCACCGAAGATGCCAATGCAGACAACAAAGTCGACTGGCAAGATGGTGCCATTGCTTATCGTAGCATCATGAACAACCCTCAAGGTTGGGAAAAAGTCAAGGATATCACGGCTTACCGTATCGCGATGAACTTTGGTTCTCAAGCACAAAACCCATTCCTTATGACCTTGGATGGTATCAAGAAGATCAATCTCCATACAGATGGTCTTGGGCAAGGTGTTCTCCTTAAAGGATATGGTAGTGAAGGTCACGACTCTGGTCACTTGAACTATGCTGATATTGGTAAACGTATTGGTGGTGTCGAAGACTTCAAGACCTTGATCGAAAAAGCGAAGAAATATGGAGCTCATCTAGGTATCCACGTGAACGCTTCTGAGACTTATCCTGAGTCTAAATACTTTAATGAAAATATTCTTCGTAAGAATCCAGATGGAAGCTACAGCTATGGTTGGAACTGGTTAGACCAAGGTATCAACATCGATGCTGCTTATGACTTGGCGCATGGACGTTTGGCTCGCTGGGAAGACTTGAAGAAAAAACTTGGTGAAGGTCTCGACTTTATCTATGTGGACGTATGGGGCAATGGTCAATCAGGTGATAACGGTGCCTGGGCTACCCACGTTCTTGCTAAAGAAATTAACAAACAAGGCTGGCGCTTTGCGATTGAGTGGGGCCATGGTGGTGAATACGACTCTACCTTCCAACACTGGGCAGCTGACTTGACCTATGGTGGCTACACTAATAAAGGTATCAACAGTGCCATCACACGCTTTATCCGCAACCACCAAAAAGATTCTTGGGTTGGGGATTACAGAAGTTACGGTGGTGCAGCCAACTACCCACTTCTAGGCGGCTACAGCATGAAAGACTTTGAAGGCTGGCAAGGACGAAGCGACTACAATGGCTATGTGACTAACCTCTTTGCCCATGACGTCATGACCAAGTACTTCCAACACTTCACTGTAAGTAAATGGGAAAATGGTACACCAGTTACCATGACCGATAATGGTAGCACCTATAAATGGACTCCAGAAATGAAGGTTGAGCTAGTCGATGCAGCAGGTAACAAGGTTGTTGTGACTCGTAAGTCAAATGATGTCAATAGCCCGCAATACCGCGAACGTACAGTAACGCTCAACGGACGTGTTATCCAAGATGGTTCAGCTTACTTGACTCCTTGGAACTGGGATGCAAATGGTAAGAAACTTCCTACTGATAAGGAAAAGATGTACTACTTCAATACGCAAGCCGGTGCAACAACTTGGGCCCTTCCAAGCGATTGGGCAAATAGCAAGGTTTACCTTTACAAGCTAACTGACCAAGGTAAGACAGAAGAGAAAGAATTAACTGTAAAAGATGGCAAGATTACCCTAGACCTTCTAGCAAATCAACCATACGTTCTCTACCGTTCAAAACAAACCAATCCTGAAATGTCATGGAGCGAAGGCATGCACATCTATGACCAAGGATTTAACAGTGGAACCTTGAAGCACTGGACCATTTCAGGTGATGCTTCCAAGGCAGAAATTGTCAAATCACAGGGTGCAAATGAAATGCTTCGTATCCAAGGCAATAAGAGCAAGGTCAGCCTTACTCAGAAACTGACTGGCTTGAAACCAAATACCAAGTATGCGGTTTATGTCGGTGTTGATAACCGTAGTAATGCTAAGGCAAGTATCACAGTGAATACTGGCGAGAAAGAAGTGACTACTTATACCAATAAGTCACTCGCTCTCAACTATATCAAAGCATATGCTCATAACAATCGTCGGGAAAATGCTACAGTTGATGATACAAGTTACTTCCAAAACATGTATGCCTTCTTTACAACAGGTTCAGATGTATCAAATGTCACTCTGACATTGAGTCGTGAAGCTGGTGATGAAGCAACTTACTTTGATGAAATTCGTACCTTTGAAAACAATTCAAGCATGTACGGAGACAAGCATGATACAGGTCAAGGCACCTTCAAACAAGACTTTGAAAATGTTGCTCAGGGTATCTTCCCATTCGTAGTGGGCGGTGTCGAAGGTGTTGAAGATAACCGCACTCACTTGTCTGAAAAGCATGATCCATATACACAACGTGGTTGGAACGGTAAGAAAGTTGATGATGTTATCGAAGGAAATTGGTCATTGAAGACAAATGGGCTAGTGAGCCGTCGTAACTTGGTTTACCAAACTATTCCGCAAAACTTCCGCTTTGAGGCAGGTAAGACTTACCGTGTAACCTTTGAATATGAAGCAGGTTCAGACGATACCTATGCCTTTGTAGTCGGAAAGGGAGAATTCCAGTCAGGTCGTCGTGGTAGTCAAGCAAGCAACTTGGAAATGCATGAATTACCAAATACTTGGACGGATTCTAAGAAAGCCAAGAAAGTAACCTTCCTCGTGACAGGTGCAGAAACAGGCGATACTTGGGTAGGTATCTACTCAACTGGAAACGCAAGCAATACTCATGGAGATGCTGGTGGAAATGCCAACTTCCGTGGTTACAACGATTTCATGATGGACAATCTTCACATCGAGGAAATTACCCTAACAGGTAAGATGTTGACAGAAAATGCTCTGAAGAACTACTTGCCAACGGTTGCCATGACCAACTATACGAAAGAGTCTATGGATGCTTTGAAAGAGGCGGTCTTTAACCTCAGTCAGGCAGATGATGACATTAGCGTGGAAGAAGCGCGTGCAGAGATTGCCAAGATTGAAGCTTTGAAGAATGCTTTGGTTCAGAAGAAGACAGCTTTGGTAGCAGAAGACTTTGAAAGTTTGGATGCGCCAGCTCAACCAGGTGAAGGTCTTGAGAATGCCTTTGATGGCAATGTGTCTAGTCTATGGCATACATCTTGGAATGGTGGAGATGTAGGCAAGCCTGCAACTATGGTATTGAAAGAACCTACTGAAATCACAGGACTTCGTTATGTTCCACGTGCCTCTGATTCAAATGGAAACTTGCGAGATGTGAAACTGGTTGTCACAGATGAGTCTGGTAAAGAACATACCTTCACAGTGACAGATTGGCCAAATAACAACAAACCAAAAGACATTGACTTTGGCAAGACAATCAAGGCTAAGAAAATTGTCCTTACTGGTACCAAGACTTACGGAGATGGTGGCGATAAATACCAATCTGCAGCGGAACTCATCTTTACCCGTCCACAGGTAGCAGAAACACCACTTGACATGTCTGGCTATGAAGCAGCTTTGGCTAAGGCGCAGAAATTAACAGACAAAGACAATCAAGAGGAAGTAGCTAGCGTTCAGGCAAGCATGAAATATGCGACGGATAACCATCTCTTGACGGAAAGAATGGTGGCCTACTTCGCAGACTATCTCAACCAATTAAAAGATTCTGCTACGAAACCAGATGCTCCAACAAGTAGCAAGGGTGAAGAACAACCACCAGTTCTTGATGTACCTGAGTTCAAAGGCGGCGTCAATGCAACAGAAGCAGCTGTACATGACCTACCTGAGTTTAAGGGCGGTGTCAATGCAGCAGAAGCAGTTGTACATGAGGTTCCTGAGTTCAAGGGCGGCGCTAATGCGGTCCTAGCGGCTGCAAATGAAGTCCCTGAGTTTAAGGGTGGCGTCAATGCGGTCCAAGCCTTGGTAAACGAGAAACCAGCCTACACAGGTGTATTGGCTACAGCTGGAGATCAAGCAGCTCCAACTGTTGAAAAACCTGAGTACCCGCTCACTCCAAGTCCAGTAGCTGATACCAAAACTCCGGGAGCTAAAGATGAAGAGAAACTTCCTGCTACAGGAGAACATGGTTCAGAAGCAGCCCTCTTCTTAGCAAGTGTGAGCATCGCTTTATCTGCTGCGATTCTTGCGACAAAACGTAAAGAAGAGTAATGAGATTTGATTTTAGCAGTTCAAAGCAACTCGAATCAAAAAGGAACAAACAGCCGGAGAGGACCTCTAGGTTCTCTCCTTTTTTCAAAGGAGAAATGATACCGCTTACTCATGTATGCGGAAGAAAGGAATAGGAGAAAGATGGATAGACATTTTTTTGAGAAACGCTGTCACTATAGTATAAGAAAATTTGCAATCGGTGCAGCCTCCGTGATGATTGGTGCTAGTATCTTTGGCGCCAATATGGTTCAGGCAGCAGAAACAGCAGCTCCTTCAGAAACAGAGGGAAGCATCACCCATGTTGAAGCACTGGATAAGTTACCCGATGATTTAGCCGATGCGCTTAAAAAGGCGGATGTAGAAGCTGCAACAGAAGCAAGTCATGAAGAAACTCCAGCGACTGACGAAGGAAGCAATCCTACATCAAGTGAAGAGGCAAAACCAGAGACAAGTCCTACAAGTCCCAAGCCAGCAGAAACGCCGAAACCGGTTGAAACACCAAAGGCAGACAATAAACCAGCTGAAACTGCTACGCCAGCAGCAAAACCAGCTGAAAAGCAAATTGAAGATAGAGAAGATGTCAACCATCTCGAAGGTGCTACTGCTCAGGCGAGCAACCATGAGACTGGTACCAACTTTACTGCGGATAAAGCTATCGATGGAGATGACAATACTCGTTGGGCTACAGACAAAGATGTACCAAAACCAACTTTTGAACTAACTCTGCCAAAGACTACCTTGATCAAACATGTAGAAATTGACTGGGATCGTCGTCTTCGTAATGGGCAAAATGACCCTAATATCAAATCTTGGAGTCTCTACTATGCAGGTCAAGAAGACGTGGGCGCTAATGGAGAAAAACAATGGAAACCCGCTCATACCAAGACTGGAGAACCTGTTTTAGATGAGAAAGTTGACCTAGCTGAAAGTATTCAAGCTAAATATCTTAAGTTAGAAATTAACGACTATCAAGCGGGCACAATGGGTTGGAGAAACGTTGGTATCCAAGAAATTCGAGCTTATTCTAACGTTCCGGACCACAGTAAGGTAACGGATATCCGCCAAGTAACCGAACTAACAGTAGCAGAAGACGGACAGTCTCTTGTCTTGCCAACTTTACCAGGGAAAGTTAGCCTTATCGGAAGCAACAAGCAAGGTGTGATTGACCTTCAAAATCGTATCCATAAACCTCTGACAGATCAACGCGTTAAGGTCATGGTCCAACAAATCAGAGACAGTCATACCTTTACAAAAGAGTTTGAAGTAGTCATCAAGGGGCTACATCAGGACGAAGGTGTGGGTGTGAAACCAAAAGTAGCACCAGCTGTTCAACAATGGTATGGGAAAGAAGGCCAATCTTCTATCACTTCAGATACAGTCCTTGCGACAGGAGATTCTGGCTTTGATCAGGCAGCAACCTTTTATCAGTCAGACCTTGCTAGCCGTGGATTGGAACTAGCAACAGGTAACAAGCAAGCTCAAAAACGAATCGAATTTAAAAAGGTTGAAAACAAAGGTTATGGTAAAGAAGGGTATGGCATTACTATCCAAAATGATGTGATTACCATAGAAGCTGCTACAAACACAGGTGCCTTCTACGCCACTCGTACTCTTCTTCAAATGGGAGAAACAGACCTACAAAATGGCGAAATTCGTGATTTCCCAAGTTTCAGCCACCGTGGCTTTATGTTGGATACAGGTCGTAAATTTATCCCATATGACACTCTTGTAGACATCATGCTTAACATGGCTTACTACAAGATGAACGACTTGCAGTTGCACCTTAATGATAACTACATCTTCCTTAAGGAACACTTGGCAGGTAAGAATTTAAGTCCAGAAGAACAACTCAAGTATGTACTTGAACACGCTAAGACTGGTTTCCGTGTGGAGACAGACATTGTCGGTAAAAATGGGCAAAAACTAACATCAGATGAGCATTATACCAAGGAAGAAATGCAAAATCTGATTAAATTGGCCAAGGCCTTGCATATCAACCTAGTACCAGAAATTGACACACCAGGTCACGCCTTGTCCTTTGTCAAAGTTCGCCCAGACCTCATGTATCAAGGTAGTCTGAGTGATTATGCAGGCAAGCACAATGTTGAGCGCGTAGCTATGCTCGATCTAGACAATAAATACGAAGAAACTCTTAAATTTGTCAAATCCGTCTATGACAAACTTCTAGATGGACCAGATGCACCACTTCATGGGGTATCCACTGTTCATATCGGAACGGATGAATACTATGGCAGCAGAGAAAGTTACCGTCGCTATGTCAATGATTTGACCCAATATATCAAGTCTAAAGGTTATACCCCTCGTATCTGGGGCTCGCTCAGTGCGAAACGAGGTAAAACAGCGGTTGATTGGAACGGAGTAGAGGTTGATATCTGGAGTATCGGATGGCAACGACCAAATGAAGCCATTGCTCAGGGAGCTAAGATTATCAATATCACGGATGTACCGACCTATAGTGTGCCAAGTGGAAGCAATAGTCAAGCAGCCTACGGGGACTATGCTAACTACGAACGTCAGTACAATAGCTGGACACCAAATGATTTTAGAACAGGTGGCGGTCCACTTCTACCAGCTTCTCATCCAAGTATCCTTGGTGGTGGTCACGCAGTTTGGAATGACAATATCGACCTTCATGAGACCGGTTTGACCTCTTATGACATCTTCAAACGCTTCTTCAAGAGCATGCAAACTACTGCGGAGCGCACTTGGGGATCTGACCGTGCAGCTGCGACCTTTGCAGAACGCACCCTACCAACGAGCCCTTATGCGCCACAGTCAAATCCTGATAAAGAGATTGATCAAAGCGACTTGTTTACCATCAATTCTGAAACAGTCAAGAACTATGCAAGTAAGAAAGTGAAGGCAAGCGAACAGGGATTGGCTTTTGAGAAAGACAGCAGTATCGAAGGCTTGGCTGGTGATGTTGGTCCAAGTCGCGTCTTGAAGTTTGATGTAACTGTCACTGGAGACGGGGAACAAACCTTCTCAACAAGTGGGGACAACCGTATCTATCTAGCTGATAAAGACGGCTACCTTGCTTACCAGTTTGAACAGTTCCATATCCAATTCAATAAAAAACTTGAAAAGAACAAACGTTATCAAATCTCCATCGTGACTAAACCACAGTCAACCGAAGTCTATGTGGATGGTGAAAAGATTGAGCGTATCGCAAATCCAGCCCACCCTCGCTTTGCCCACAATAGCTTGGTACTACCGCTTGAAAGCATCGGTGGATTCAAAGGAATCTTGCATAGCGCAGAGTTGTCGGATAAAGCATTTGTAAATCCTCGCTTGATTTCAAATGATAAGATTACTGCAACCGCAAGCAGTCAGCAACTTCCAGGAAACGCGACTGAAGGCGCTGTTGAAAAGGCCTTTGACAATGATCCAAATACCTTCTGGCATACTAAGTGGACCGGTGACACTGCGCCATACACCCTTACTATGACCTTGAAAGAAGCAGAAAAAATCAATGGCTTGACCTATCTCCCACGTCCAGGTGGTGGAAATGGTGTTGTGACGCGCTACGAAATCTACGCACAAAAAGATGGCCAAATGGTCAAGGTTTCAGAAGGAAGCTGGGACAACAACGCCCAAGAAAAAACAGTCAACTTTGCGGCGGTGCATACCAACAAGATTGAATTGAAAGTATTGGAAGGCGTTGGTGGTTTTGCAAGTGCAGCTGAAGTTCATCTATTGAAACCTGTCAAAGAAGAGCAAGAAACGCCTGCACCAAGTCAACCAGAAAAACCAACTACACCAGAAAAACCAAAAGTAGACCAAACCGGTGATGGAACAGTTGAATTGGCAGATCAATTCACTGCAAGTAAACCAGCTAGCGAAGACAGCATTGCAGCTGCTAGCAAGAGCGCAGACTATCTCAAGAAAGAGTACAAGGTCTTCCCAACTCCACAAAAAGTGACTTATGGAGAAGGTGTCACAGCTCTTCGCAAGCAAGTCAATCTGGTCATGGGCGATCAGCTCGATATCTATACTCGCAATCGCTTGAAGAGTGTTTTGCAGGACAATCAAGTATCTTATACAACTGGTAAGGCAGCAATCGCTGGCGCAACCAATATCTATCTTGGAGTGCATGGACAAGGTTCACAAGCAGAGCAAAACTTGTCCAAGGTTTCAGCAGGTCTCTTTGACAAGATTGACGCCTATGTCTTGAGCATCAAGGATAATTCGATTTCCATCGTCGGAAAAGACACTGATGCAGTTTTCTATGGTTTGACAACCTTGAAACACATGCTCAAGGAAAGCCAAGTGCCAGTCCTTCGCAATGTGACAGTAGAAGATTACGCAGAGCTCAAGAACCGTGGTTTCATCGAAGGTTACTATGGAAATCCATGGTCGAATGCCGATCGTGCAGAGCTCATGCGTTATGGTGGCGATTTGAAATTGAACCAATACTTCTTTGCACCAAAAGATGATCCATATCACAACAAGAAATGGCGTGAACTCTATCCAGAAGAAAAACTAGCTGAAATCCGTGAACTTGCTCGTGTCGGAAATCAAAGTAAAACCCGCTATGTCTGGACTATCCATCCATTCATGAACAACCGCATCCGCTTTGGAAATGAAGCGCATTACCAAGAAGATTTGGCAACCATCAAGGCTAAATTTACCCAGTTGATGAAAGTGGGTGTCCGTGAATTTGGTATCCTTGCAGATGATGCTCCAAGCCCAGTCGGAGGCTACAATAGCTACAACCGCTTGATGCAAGATATGACCAAGTGGTTGACTGAAATGCAGGAAACTTACAGCGGTCTTCGCAAAGAAATGATCTTTGTTCCTGGCCAGTATTGGGGTAATGGACGTGAGGACGAGTTGAAATCCCTCAATGAAAATCTCCCAAGTTCAACATCCATGACCTTGACGGGTGGTAAGATTTGGGGTGAAGTCTCTGAAAGCTTCCTTTCAACTCTCAAGAACAATCTATCCGCAGGTGGCAAGACCTATCGCCCAGTTTCACTTTGGATTAACTGGCCTGTAACAGATAACTCGAAACAACACTTGATTCTAGGTGGTGGTGAGAAATTCCTTCATCCAAATGTGGATCCAAGCTTGCTATCTGGTATCATGTTGAACCCAATGCAACAGTCTGAACCATCTAAAATAGCCCTCTTTGCAGGAGCTCAATACTCATGGAAACAGTGGAAATCGGAAGAAGAAGCTAAGAAAATCAATGATATTGCCTTCAACTTTGTAGAAAATAGTCATTTTGAAGATAGCAAGGTATCGGCAGCCTTCCGTGAACTTGGTAAGCACATGATCAACCAAAACATGGATAATCGTGTCGTCAAACTAGAAGAATCTGTAGACTTGGCTCCAAAATTAACAGACTTCATGACCAAGCTCAAAGCAGGTCAGGATGTGACTGCTGAACGTGCAGCCTTGCGTGCAGAATTTGCCAAGATTAAAGAAGCAGCCGAACTCTATAAAGCATCAGGCGATAAAAAAATGGTTGCCCAAATCCACTATTGGTTAGATAATGCAATCGACCAAATGAATGCTCTCGATGCCTTCCTTACAGGAACTGAAGCCATAGCTACAAACGATGCAGCCAAACTTTGGGATAGCTACTATAAAGGTTTGAAATTGTACGAACAGTCTCAAACTCACACCTTCCATTATGTAGACCATATGGAAAAAGCTGAATTGGGTGTTCAACATATTCGTCCATTTATCCTATCCTTGAAAGAAGTTCTAGCGTCTGAAGTTCAAAAAGTCTTGCACCCAGATCAAATCATCAGCACCTTTATCACCAATCGAACAGGTGTAGAGGGTGGTTTGGCAGAAGTGACGGATGGCGACTTGGCAACTCATGCGATTATTAAATCACCAAATAGCATCAAGACAGGTGATTATATTGGTATGAAGTTCAACAAGCCAGTAGCGATTCAAACCTTGACCTTTGCTATGGGAACGCAGGCAAATCCGCGTGATACTTTTAGTAAGGCAGAAGTGCAGTATCTAGATGAAAATGACAACTGGGTAACCTTGAAAGAGCCAAGCTATGTCGGAAATGAATCCCTGCTTAAGTTTGAGAATCTCAACATCAAGGCCAAGGCAGTTCGCATGATTGCGACAGCAGACCGCGAGAACACTTGGTTTGCAGTTCAGGAAATTGCAGTCAACCGTCCAGTTGAAAAAGCTCGTAGCCAACAAGCAACGACAGTTAGTCTAAGCTCAAATCTAGTTTACAAACTAAATACCTCAGCCCGTCAAATCACTGATGGCAAGGACAATACAGAAGCCATGATGGCAAATGCTGACGGTAGCAATACGACACCAGTAGATGCCTGGGCACAACTTGACCTCGGTGAAGTCAAGTCAGTCACTAAAGTACGACTTCGCCAAGGAACGGGTGATAAGCTTGCCGCAGGTGTACTTGAGTACTCTACAGATGGAACTGCATGGCAAGAGTTGGATCGCCTATCAGGTGAGCAAACCAAGGAAGTGACTAGAGCAATCAATGCTCGCTACATCCGAGTACGCAATACCAAGGCCCTCGACCTCTGGTGGCGTATCCAAGACTTCTCTGTTGAGACACGCTCTGGAAACAGTGAGTTAACGGACACCAACGTTGATGCCTTGAAGGAAACGCCGGTAGTGGATAGCTTGGGACATTATGAACTTCAAATTCCAGCTGGAACCAAACTCCCTGCTCATAGCTATCTAGGTATGAAGCTTGACCGTATCCATCAAATCAAGAGCATCCAGCTCAAAGGTCAGGCCAACCCAGCTCTTAGTCTTGAGTACTCTGCAAATGCGCAAGAATGGATGCCAGCTAGCCAGTTGACTGATAGATCTGCAGCAAGCCACTTAGTACGTTATGTGCGTCTGGTCAATAAAACAGATCAGGAACAAGCTGTGACAGCCACTTCTCTCCTTGTGACGACTAAAGAAGTGCAACCAACCAAACTAGAATCTACAACAATGGGCATTCATCCAACATACGGAAGCAATGATGTTCGTAAGCTGAACAACCTAGATCAACTATTTGACGGTGTTTATAACAACTTCGTTGAGTTTTCAGACTACGCCCATAAAGATGGTCACGTAACCTTGAAACTTGGTAGCGAACGTACCATCAAGAAGATCAGAGCCTACATCCAAGACGGAACTCAAAACTACCTTCGTGATGGGAAGATCCAAGTCAGCCAAGACGGTAAAACTTGGACAGATGTCGTGACAGTAGGAGATGGTGTGGCCAATAGCCAACACGATGATTCATTGACAGATGGTTGGACACATGATTCTAAGATGCCAGGAAATCGCTATATCGAGGGTGAATTGACGACACCAGTTAAGGCTAACTATCTCCGTGTCCTCTATACAGCAGACTATGACGCCCGTTTTGTAGGCTTTACAGAATTGGTCATCAACGATGGTGAATTTGTCAAACCAATCAATGATCCAACAGTAGAAGGAAGTAGTGGAGAAAGCCAGGGCAACCTTTATAATAATCTTGTAGACGGCAAAGTCTTGACCAGCTACAAGTCTGAAAAAGATAAGGGCGAGTTGGTTTATCACTTGTCTGAATCAACCAAAGCTAACCACCTTCGTCTCGTTTCCAGTCTTCCTGAAGGAGCGAAAGCACGTATTCTTGCTAGAACACTCAAGGATGGTCAAGACAGCTGGACAGACCTCGGTGCCATTACATCTAGTCTCCAAACTTTTGCTATCCGAAATGGCGGCTCTCTTCTAGACGTCAAATTAGTCTGGGAGGGCGGCAAGGCTGAGTTTTATGAATTGGCAAGCTTCCATCAAGAATTAACAGAAGAATCGGTTCAATCAAGTAAGGGTGAAGAGCCAGCACCCGTTCTTGAGGTTCCTGAATTCACAGGTGGTGTCAATGCAGTTGAAGCCTTGGTACATGAGCTTCCAGAGTACACAGGCCCAGTAGCGACAGTAGGTGACCAAGCTGCTCCAACAGTAGAGAAACCTGAGTTCAAGGGTGGTGTCAATGCAGTGATGGCTCTAGTGCATGAATTGCCAGAATACACAGGCCCGCTAGCAACAGTAGGTGATCAAGCTGCTCCAACAGTAGAGAAACCTGAGTTTAAACTTAGCTCACTTGCTTCAGATGAAGATAAGGCACCGGCACCGGAACTAAAACAAGAAGTGACGAAGCGAGAAACAGCTGAACAAAGCTTGCCAGCAACAGGTGAGAGTCAATCTGACACAGCCCTCTTCCTAGCAGGAGTTAGCCTAGCCCTATCTGCTCTCTTTGTAGCAAAAACAAAGAAAGACTAGTATTTAGTAAAACCTCTTAACAAGATTACGAAATCCGTTTCCTATCTTTCCCAATGAGGTTTAAAGTACAGAAAAAGCCTGAGAAGACATCTTCTCAGGCTTTTGTTAAGCATATAAATGCAATAGTGCTATGAAAAAATCACCCAGAAAAATCTGGGTGATAAATGTTATGGTTGTGCTGGTTGAGGATTCTGATTTTGGTTCTGGTTTTGTTGACCAGGCGTTGTATTTGGTTGCTGGTTATTGGTATTATTGTTTGCACTATTATTCGTGCTTGGAGTAGTTGAGCTTGACTGTGAAGTTGAACTTTCTGATGTCGAGCTCGAACTTTCTGGTGTTGGGGCCTGTTGCGGAGCAGGAGCAGTCCATGCAGAACGAGCACCGTTTTTAAAGACGAACTCACCACTTCGATAGAGACCTTCTGGCATAGTCCAGTCGCCAGGGTTGTTATCCTCAGACAGATAAGTCATCATTGAACGGTAAACCTTAGCTGCAACATAGAAGCCATCACCAACGATAGGAGTAAGGCGGTTTGAGTAACCTGTCCATACCGCCATTGAATATTTGCGAGTATAACCAACAAACATTTCGTCTGGAGCTACATAACCAGTATTTTTGATGTAGTTTTCAATTTCATCATCTGTATAGTTTGATGTACCAGTCTTACCAGCTTGAGGTAGCCAAGGGAGATAAGCACCACGACCCGTTCCGTATGCCAAGACAGTCTTCATCATTTCTGTCATCATATAGGCGGTCGTCTCTTTCATGGCACGAGTACCAGGATCAGCGTATTCTTTTGAGCTACCATCACTAAAGACGATTTTGTTGATATACATTGGTTTATGGTAGATACCACCGTTAGCAAAAGCAGCGTAAGCAGCAGCCATTTTCTCACTACTTGCTCCGTACTTTTTGTTTGACTCAGTCGTGTTACTTGAAATCGCGTTGGCATAGTGCATATCCGGATAGTCAATACCGATTCCATTTAGGAAGGTCTTGGCTCTATCCAAACCGACTTTGTTCAAGGTTTCTACGGCCGTAACGTTCCGTGATTGTTGGAGCGCATATTGGATGGTGATGTTTCCAAAATAACTTCTATCCCAGTTGTAAACAGGGGTATCTGTTCCAGGATAGTTGTATGGAACATCATGTACAATCGAAGCAGTTGAGTCGTAGATGTCATACTCCAAGGCAGGAGCATAGTCTGTGATCGGCTTCATGGTAGAACCCCAGTCACGGTTGGTTTCAACAGCTTGGTTGATTCCGAAGGAAACATTGCTTGATTGGTGACGAGAACCTAACTGAGCAATAACTTTCCCATTTGTTACATCCACAATCGTTGAAGCTACTTGCATTTCATCATCAGGATAGTTGACATACTCGTCGGTATTGTAGATATCCCAGAGATGTTGTTGAACTTTAGGATCAACGTTGGTGTAGACGTCCATACCAGTTGTTAAGAGGTTGTAGCCTGTTTCTTGTTCGACTTGATCGATTACCTCTTTGAGATAGTTGTCCATGTATGGAGGATAACTATTAGCCGATTTTAGACTTTGAAGTCCATCTGTAATCGGAGTATTAATCGCTTTTTCATATTGCTCAGCTGAAATGTAACCTTGCCCCTTCATCTCAGAGAGGACGAGATTACGACGTTCTTGAGCGGCTTCTGGATGCGAGTATGGATCATACTGGTTTGGAGCCTGAGGCATACCAGCAAGGAGAGCCAGTTGAGGAATACTTAAATCTTTGAGATCCTTGCCATAGTAACTTTGGGCAGCTGTCTGCATTCCGTAGTTACCGTTTGACATGTAAACCTTGTTGATGTAGTAGGTCAAGATCTCTTGTTTAGTCGCTTTTTGTTCTAGCTGAACAGCTAACCAAGCTTCCTGGGCCTTACGAGAAAGAGTCTGATCAGAAGTTGACGTAGAGAAGTAAGTTAATTTAATCAACTGCTGTGTCAAGGTGGAAGCTCCTTGCAGACCTCCACCACCACGAAGGTTTCGGAGGGTAGCACCTAGGATACGGATCGTGTCGATTCCTCGGTGATTAAAGAAGCGATGGTCCTCAATCGAAACAATAGCGTTGACCAAATCGGTCGGTATTTCGTTTGCTTGGGCATTGACCCGACGTTCTGATCCAAGATCAGCGATAAGCTCGTCATTGCTATCATAGATCTTACTTGACGTTGTAGCGACTAGTTTACTTTCAGAAAGTTCGGGAGCCTTGCTAACATAGTAGAGGAAGAGACCACCACCAAGCATTACAGCTGCGATAAATACAGTTAAGAGACTGATACTGACATACTTAGCTATTCGCAGAAAAGTTTGTTTGTTCATCTTGTTTTACCACCTAGTAAATGTTCTTTGATAATGTCGAGGTAGGGAATTTGAGGAAAAGCACCAGGCTCAATCCTATATCCATTTTCTCGAATATATCCAAGTGGCATTGACTTCTGTCCCTTATCTTGATGATAGAAACGGATGAGGTCAATAGCCGGCAATAAGTAGGTTTCTTGCTGAGAAGAAAAGTGAAGGAGTACAAAGCAGATTCCTTGCTGGGCAAGGACTTGTTCCATATGCTGGATCTGATGGAGATGAAAATTCTTCATCGGTATCGCATGTTTTTGCCTGGTTTCCTTTGCTTCAAAGTCGATGTAGTATCCATCATAAACCCCTGAATAGTCAGTAGTTGAGGCTTGTCTGAAGTAGGCTTCAACGATCTTGGCTCGACTTCGTTGGGGATAGTCGACACGTACGATTTGGATGGGAGTCGGTTTCTTGTGAATAACAGCTAACCCATGCGACAAATAGTAGTCGTTCGTAGCATTGATCATCTTTTCAAAAGACATTCCCCGATTTGCGAAATTTTTAGTTTGTGACAGGGGTGCTTGCCTCTTTTGAGATGAAATTTTATGTGGATAGTTGACCATAATTCTCCTTATTGGTACAATAACATCACTCTATTATATCATAAATTTACAAAGAAAGGGTTAAAAATGACATCAGCCTTGATTTTAGGCTATTCAGCCTTTGACCTTGGTCTCTTTAATGACAAGGATATTCGCGTTGATATTATCAAAACAGCCATTCGGAGAGACCTGGAACGTCTAGCAGAGGATGGGGTGAACTGGCTTGTCTTTACAGGGACCTTGGGCTTTGAGTACTGGGCGCTTCAGGTGGCGAAAGACATGAAAGCAGACTATGGATTTCAGTTGGCGACCATTTTTGATTTTGAAACCCATGGCAGTAATTGGAATGAAGCAAATCAAGCGAAATTGAGTGAGTTCAAGCAGGTTGATTTTGTCAAATACGCCTATCCACAATATGAGCACAAGGGACAACTACGCGATTATCAAAAATTTCTGCTGGAAAATACAGATACTTGTTACCTTTTTTACGACGAAGAAAACGAAACCAAGTTACGATATTTTTACCAAATGATGAAAAATCAAGCGGACTATGTTACAAGAAGATTAACATTTGAGGACTTGAATGAAATAGTAGAAAATTTTTCTGAAAAGTAAGCCTTTGACCTTGATTTTTACTTGTCTTTTTTTATATAATAATACTAGTAACCCAGAATGGAGAGAGACATGGCAAGTATTATATTTTCAGCGAAAGATATTTTTGAACAAGAATTTGGACGTGAAGTACGTGGATACAGCAAAGCAGAGGTTGATGAATTCCTAGACGATGTGATTAAGGACTATGAAACCTACGCAGCTTTGGTCAAATCCCTTCGTCAAGAGATTGCTGATTTGAAAGAAGAATTATCTCATAAACCACAGGTAGCGCCAACTCAACCAGACTCTATTGAGGTAACAGCTTCTACTTCAATGACAAACTTTGATATTTTGAAACGCTTAAATCGTCTCGAAAAAGAAGTATTTGGTAAGCAAATCTTAGACAACCAAGATTTATAATTGACTAAGGAATGAGTGCAATTTTTGGATAATCGCGTGAAGAGGTTCTCTTTTCATGAGGAAAGTCCATGCTAGCACAGGCTGTGATGCCTGTAGTGTTTGTGCTAGGCGAAACCATAAGCCTAGGGACGAGAGATCGTTACGGCAGTCGAAATGGCTAAGTCTTCGGATAGGTCAGAATAGGCTTGAAAGTGCCACAGTGACGGAGTCTTTCTGGAAACGGAGAGAGTGGAACGCGGTAAACCCCTCAAGCTAGCAACCCAAATTTTGGTCGGGGCATGGAGTGCACGGAAACGAACGTAGTACTCTGACTACTAGCAGATTTATGCTGTTAGTGGTAGACAGATGATTATCGAAGGAAGTGGTCCTAGTCACTTCTGGAACAAAACATGGCTTATAGAAAATTGCATATAGGTTGGGGCTGAGAAATCTTTCTCAACCTCATTTTTTAAAGTGAACAAAAGAAAGGTCTTGCAAGACTGTAAAATGAAAGAACAATTTAATTTAATCGCAACTGCTGCAGCGGGTCTCGAGGCTGTCGTTGGACGAGAGGTACGAGATCTGGGTTATGATTGCCAGGTTGAAAACGGCCGTGTTCGTTTCCACGGTGATGTGAAGGCAATCATTGAGACCAATCTTTGGCTTCGTGCAGCGGATCGCATCAAGATTGTGGTCGGAAGTTTTCCAGCTAAGACCTTTGAAGAGCTTTTTCAAGGTGTTTTTGCTCTAGATTGGGAAAACTATCTCCCGCTAGGAGCACGTTTCCCGATATCAAAGGCAAAATGTGTGAAGTCTAAACTTCATAACGAGCCTAGTGTTCAGGCTATTTCCAAGAAGGCTGTTGTGAAGAAATTACAAAAACACTATGCCCGCCCAGAAGGAGTTCCCTTGATGGAAACGGGTCCCGAGTTTAAGATCGAGGTATCTATCCTGAAAGATGTGGCAACTGTCATGATTGACACGACAGGTTCTAGCCTTTTTAAACGTGGTTATCGTACGGAAAAGGGTGGAGCACCCATCAAGGAAAATATGGCGGCGGCCATTTTACAACTATCTAACTGGTATCCAGACAAGCCCTTGATTGATCCGACCTGTGGTTCAGGAACGTTCTGTATCGAGGCGGCTATGATTGCTAGAAAGATGGCTCCAGGACTTCGCCGTTCCTTTGCTTTTGAGGAATGGAACTGGGTCAGCGATCGGTTAATCCAAGAAGTTCGCACAGAGGCGGCTAAGAAAATTGATCGTGAACTTGAGCTGGACATTATGGGCTGTGATATAGATGCTCGCATGGTGGAAATTGCCAAGGCAAATGCTCAAGCAGCAGGTGTCGCAGGTGATATCACCTTTAAGCAAATGCGGGTACAGGACTTGCGCACTGACAAGATTAATGGCGTTATCATTTCCAATCCACCATATGGGGAACGTTTGTCTGATGATGCAGGAGTTACCAAGCTCTATGCTGAGATGGGACAAGTCTTTGCACCACTGAAAACGTGGAGTAAGTTTATCCTGACGAGTGACGAAGCTTTTGAAAGCAAGTACGGAAGTCCAGCTGATAAAAAACGAAAACTCTATAATGGGACCTTAAAAGTGGATTTGTATCAATACTTTGGTCAGCGTGTCAAACGCCAAGAGGTAAAATAGAAAGGTGAACTCATGAGTAAGAAAAGACGTGATCGTCATAAAAAAGGATATCAAGAACCACAACTCGACTTTGATGAAGCAAAAGATTTGACTGTTGGTCAAGTGATTCGTAAGAATGAAGAGGTCGAGGCAGGAGTATTGCCTGAGGACAATATCTTAGACAAATACATCAAACAGCACCGTGAGGAAATCGAAGCTGACAAGTTTGAAACTCGTCAGTTTAAAAAAGAAGAACTGGCTTCTACTCAAAACCTAGAGGAAATGATCCAAGAAGTGCGAGAATCTAGTGAGACTTCTGATCAGGTAGACGATTCAGACCTGGTTGCTGAGGAATCTATTGAAGAGATAGGAAATGAAGAGACTACTCAGTTTGTTCCACCACTTCAAGATGAAGAAAATGCTGAAATAGAGCCTCTCGTTTTAACAGAAACAGAGCCCAAGGAAATAAATGAGGAACAAGAAGAGGAGATTTATACACCTCTATCACGTTCGGCTCAAACAGAACCTGAAACAGGCTCTAAGAAGAAAGCTGTCATCATCATTGCTTCGGTAGTAGCTGCAATCCTTGTGCTTGCTGGAACATATTATGTCTACCGCCAAGTATCTCGTTCAAACCAAGAAATCCAGTCTTCTCAAGCAGCCTCTTCGGATGATCAAGGGACACAAACAGCTTTGAAAGACTTCAATGATTTCTATGATACTTTCTATACAGATGCTAATAAGACTGCTCTGAAAAACAGCCAGTTTGATAAATTGAGCCAACTGAAAACCTTGCTAGATAAGTTAGAAGGTAGCCGTGATTATACACTAGCTAAGTCAAGATATGATAGCCTAGCAACTCAAATCAAGGCCATTCAAGATGTTAATGCCCTCTTTGAAAGCCCAGCAATCACTGACGGTGTCTTGGATACCAATGCGAAAGCCAAAGCAGACGCTAAATTTACAGAAATTAAGACAGGCAACACAGAACTAGACAAACTCTTGGATAAGGCCATTAGTCTTGGTAAGAGCCAACAAACCAGTGCTTCCAGCTCAAGTTCAAGCTCTAGCACGAGTCAAGCAAGCTCAAGTTCAGCTACAGAAAGCAATGCAAGCAGTACGACCCCTTCAACTAGCACTACGGCACCAGCTAGAGATACGAATGGTGGTTTGTCTGGCGATGGGGTTAATCTTCAAAGAAGTGCTAGTCGTGTACCTTACAACCAATCAGCTGTAGACGATAGCAACAACCCTGCTTGGACGTTTGCGGATGGTGTATTGGAACAAGTTCTAGCAACATCACGTGCTCGTGGCTATATCACTGGAAATCAATATATCCTAGAACGTGTCAATATCGTAAACGGAAATGGTTATTACAACCTCTATAAACCAGATGGAACCTATCTCTTCACCCTCAACTGTAAGACAGGTTACTTTGTAGGGAATGGTTCTGGTCACGCTGATGACTTGGACTACTAAGCAACCGTTACAAAATTCTTTCCTTTCATAGGTAAAAATGATAAAATAAAACATATTAAACAAGAGGAGTGTCACATGACAAAAGCTAACTTTGGTGTCGTTGGTATGGCCGTAATGGGTCGTAACCTTGCCCTAAATATCGAATCTCGTGGTTATACAGTTGCCATTTACAACCGTAGTAAAGAAAAAACAGAAGATGTAATTGCTTGCCATCCTGAAAAGAACTTTGTGCCAAGCTATGACGTGGAAAGCTTTGTAAACTCAATCGAAAAACCTCGTCGTATCATGCTCATGGTTCAAGCTGGACCTGGTACAGACGCAACTATCCAAGCTCTTCTTCCCCACCTCGACAAGGGTGATATCTTGATCGACGGAGGAAACACTTTCTACAAAGATACTATCCGTCGTAATGAAGAACTAGCAAACTCAGGTATCAACTTTATCGGTACTGGAGTTTCTGGAGGTGAAAAAGGTGCCCTTGAAGGTCCTTCTATCATGCCTGGTGGACAAAAAGAAGCCTACGAATTGGTTGCAGATGTTCTTGAAGAAATCTCAGCTAAAGCACCAGAAGATGGCAAACCATGTGTGACTTACATCGGTCCTGATGGAGCTGGTCACTATGTGAAAATGGTCCACAACGGTATCGAGTATGGTGACATGCAATTGATCGCAGAAAGCTATGACCTCATGCAACACTTGCTTGGCCTTTCTGCAGAAGACATGGCTGAAATCTTTACTGAGTGGAACAAGGGTGAATTGGACAGCTACTTGATCGAAATCACAGCTGATATTCTTGGACGCAAAGACGATGAAGGTCAAGATGGCCCAATCGTAGACTACATCTTGGATGCTGCAGGAAACAAGGGAACTGGTAAATGGACTAGCCAATCAGCACTTGACCTTGGTGTGCCATTGTCACTGATCACTGAGTCAGTATTTGCTCGCTACATCTCTACATACAAAGAAGAGCGTGTACATGCTAGCAAGGTGCTTCCAAAACCAGCTGTCTTCAAGTTTGAAGGAGACAAGGCTGAGTTGATCGAAAAGATCCGTCAAGCCCTTTACTTCTCAAAAATTATCTCATACGCACAAGGTTTTGCCCAATTGCGTGTTGCTTCTAAAGAAAATAACTGGAACTTGCCATTTGCGGACATCGCGTCTATCTGGCGTGATGGCTGTATCATCCGTTCTCGTTTCTTGCAAAAGATTACAGATGCTTACAACCGTGATGCTGATCTTGCAAACCTTCTCTTGGATGAGTACTTCTTGGATGTTACTGCTAAGTACCAACAAGCAGTTCGTGATATCGTAGCTCTTGCTGTTCAAGCTGGTGTACCAGTGCCAACTTTCTCAGCAGCTATTACTTACTTTGATAGCTATCGTTCAGCAGACCTTCCTGCTAACTTGATCCAAGCGCAACGTGACTACTTTGGTGCCCACACTTACCAACGTAAAGACAAAGAAGGAACCTTCCACTACTCTTGGTATGACGAAAAATAAGTAGGTCTGCCATGGGGAAACGGATTTTATTACTTGAGAAAGAACGAAATCTCGCTCATTTTCTCAGTCTGGAACTCCAAAAAGAGCAATACCGTGTTGATCTGGTCGAGGAGGGGCAAAAAGCCCTCTCCATGGCTCTCCAGACAGATTATGACTTGATTTTACTGAATGCTCGTCTGGGGGATATGACGGCCCAGGATTTTGCAGAGAGGCTGAGTCGGACAAAACCTGCCTCAGTGATCATGGTCTTGGACCATCGCGAAGAATTGCAAGACCAGATTGAGACAATCCAGCGCTTCGCCGTTTCTTACATCTATAAGCCAGTGATTATTGATCAGCTGGTGGCTCGTATTTCAGCGATTTTCCGAGGTCGGGACTTTATCGACCAACATTGTAGTCAGATGAAGGTCCCAACGTCTTACCGCAATTTGCGTATGGATGTAGAACATCATACCGTTTATCGTGGCGAGGAGATGATTGCTCTGACGCGCCGTGAGTATGACCTTTTGGCCACTCTCATGGGAAGCAAGAAGGTCTTGACTCGTGAGCAGTTGTTGGAAAGTGTTTGGAAGTACGAAAGTGCGACAGAAACCAATATCGTGGATGTTTATATCCGTTATCTACGTAGCAAGCTTGATGTAAAAGGTCAAAAAAGCTACATTAAAACCGTGCGTGGTGTTGGTTACACCATGCAAGAATAGAAAAGCAGTTGCAGTTGTGTAACTGCTTTTTTTGAGAAGTTTCTATATATTGACATACAATAAAGTCTTTGCTACAATCAGTTATGGAGGAAAGATCTAATGAAGAAATTTAAAATAATGATGCAAGTTGGACTCGCAGTCTTTTTCTTTGCTTTGCTAGCTACAAGCACCGTCTTTGCGGATGATGCTGATTCGGAAGGCTGGCAATTTGTCCAAGAAAATGGTAGAACCTACTACAAGAAGGGGAACCTCAAAGAAACCTACTGGCGAGTGATTGATGGAAAATACTATTATTTTGATCCTTTATCTGGAGAGATGGTTGTCGGCTGGCAATATATACCTGCTCCACACAAAGGGGTTACGATTGGTCCTTCTCCAAGACAAGAGATTGCTTTTAGACCAGATTGGTTTTACTTTGGTCAAGATGGGGTACTACAAGAATTTGTTGGCAAGCAAGTGTTAGAAGCAAAAACTGCTACAAACACCAACAAACATCATGGGGAACAATATGATAGTCCAGTAGAGAAACGAGTCTACTATTTTGAAGACCAAAGAAGTTATCACACCTTAAAAACCGGTTGGGTTCATGATGAGGGGCACTGGTATTATTTACAGAAGGATGGTGGCTTTGATTCTCGCATCAACAGATTGACTGTTGGGGAGCTCGCACGTGGCTGGATAAACGATGATTCAACTTGGTACTATCTAGATCCAACAACTGCTACAATGCAAACGGGTTGGCAATATCTTGGTAACAAGTGGTACTATCTCCGTTCATCAGGAGCTATGGCAACTGGCTGGTATCAGGAAGGCTTATCTTGGTATTATTTAGATGAACCAAATGGCGATATGCAAACGGGCTGGCAATACCTTGGGAACAAGTGGTATTATCTTCGTTCATCAGGAGCTATGGCGACTGGCTGGTATCAGGAAGGTTCGACTTGGTATTATCTAAACGCAAGTAATGGCGATATGAAGACAGGCTGGTTCCGGGTTAATGGCAAATGGTACTACGCTTATAGTTCAGGTGCTTTAGCAGTGAATACGACTGTAGAAGGCTATTCTGTCAACTATAATGGCGAATGGGTTCAATAATGAAAGAGGCGATTGTGAAGGAAACAATCGCTTTTTTTGTGAAAATATAATAAAATAGATAGGAGAAAATACTACTGTATGAAATGAGACGGTCTTTCCGTCTGGTTAAAGGAAAACATGACAAAAAAAGTTGGTGTCGGTCAGGCACATAGTAAGATTATTTTAATAGGAGAGCATGCGGTAGTCTACGGCTATCCAGCTATTTCTCTGCCTCTCTTAGAGGTGGAGGTGACCTGCAAGGTGGTCCCTGCTGAAAGCCCGTGGCGTCTTTATGAGGAGGATACCTTGTCCATGGCGGTTTATGCTTCGCTGGAGTATTTGGATATCAAAGAAGCTTGCATTCGATGTGTGATTGACTCGGCTATCCCCGAAAAACGGGGGATGGGTTCGTCAGCTGCTATCAGCATAGCAGCCATTCGAGCTGTTTTTGACTACTATCAAGCCGACCTACCTCATGATGTACTAGAAATCTTGGTCAATCGGGCTGAGATGATTGCCCATATGAATCCGAGTGGTTTGGATGCCAAGACCTGTCTCAGTGACCAACCCATTCGCTTTATCAAGAATGTTGGTTTTACAGAACTTGAGATGGACTTATCCGCCTATTTGGTGATTGCTGATACGGGCGTGTATGGTCACACTCGTGAAGCTATCCAAGTGGTTCAAAGCAAGGGCAAGGATGCCCTACCGTTTTTGCATGCCTTGGGAGAATTGACCCAGCAGGCAGAAGAGGCAATTAGACGAAAAGATGCTGAGGGACTGGGACAAATCCTCAGTCAAGCTCATTTACATTTAAAAGAAATTGGTGTCAGTAGCCCTGAGGCAGACTCCCTCGTTGAAGCGGCTCTGAGACATGGTGCTCTAGGTGCCAAGATGAGTGGTGGTGGACTAGGAGGCTGTATTATCGCCTTGGTAGCTAATCTGGACCAAGCGCAAGAACTAGCAAAACGATTAGAAGAGAAAGGAGCTGTTCAGACATGGATCGAAAGCCTGTAACAGTACGTTCCTACGCAAATATTGCCATTATCAAATATTGGGGAAAGAAAAAAGAAAAAGAGATGGTTCCTGCTACTAGCAGTATCTCTCTTACTTTGGAAAACATGTATACAGAGACGACCTTGTCGCCTCTACCGACGGATGCGACTGCTGATGCCTTTTATATCAATGGTCAGCTTCAGAGTGAGGCTGAGCATGCCAAGATGAGCAAAATCATCAACCGTTACCGTCCAGAAGGTGAGGGATTTGTCCGTATCGATACCCAAAACAACATGCCGACTGCGGCTGGCTTGTCATCCAGTTCTAGTGGTTTGTCCGCCTTGGTCAAGGCTTGCAATGCTTATTTCCAGCTTGGTTTGAATCGGAGCCAGTTGGCGCAGGAAGCTAAGTTTGCCTCAGGTTCTTCCTCTCGTAGTTTTTATGGACCGTTAGGTGCCTGGGACAAGGATAGTGGAGAGATTTACCCTGTAGAGACAGACTTGAAACTAGCTATGATTATGTTGGTGCTGGAGGACAAGAAAAAACCAATCTCTAGCCGTGACGGGATGAAACTCTGTGTGGAAACCTCGACGACCTTTGATGACTGGGTGCGTCAGTCTGAGAAAGATTATCAGGAGATGCTGGTTTATCTCAAAGAGAATGATTTTGCTAAGGTTGGGGAATTAACGGAGAAAAATGCCCTAGCCATGCACGCTACGACCAAGACTGCTAGTCCAGCCTTTTCTTATCTAACGGATGCTTCCTATGAAGCCATGGACTTTGTTCGCCAGCTTCGTGAGCAAGGTGAAGCCTGTTACTTTACCATGGATGCCGGTCCCAATGTCAAGGTCCTCTGTCAAGAGAAAGATTTGGATCATCTATCTGAAATCTTTGGTCAACGTTACCGCCTGATTGTGTCAAAAACAAAGGATTTGAGCCAAGATGATTGCTGTTAAAACTTGTGGAAAACTCTATTGGGCAGGGGAATACGCTATTCTAGAGCCAGGACAGTTAGCCTTGATAAAGGCGATACCTATCTATATGAGGGGAGAGATTGCCTTTTCTGATAGCTACCGTATCTATTCAGATCTGTTTGATTATGCAGTGGACTTGACGCCAAATCCTGACTACAGCTTGATTCAAGAAACGATTGCTCTAGTGGAAGATTTCCTCGTTTATCGTGGGCAAACCTTGCGACCTTTTTCCTTGGCAATCCGAGGGAAAATGGAACGAGAAGGCAAAAAGTTTGGTCTAGGTTCTAGTGGTAGCGTCGTTGTTTTGGTGATCAAGGCCCTGCTGGCTCTGTATGATATTACGGTTGATCCGGAACTCTTGTTCAAGCTGGCTAGCGCGGTCTTACTCAAACGAGGCGACAATGGCTCTATGGGAGACCTTGCCTGTATTGTGGCAGAGGATTTGGTTCTCTACCAGTCTTTTGATCGAAAGAAGATAGCTGCTTGGCTGAAAGAAGTAAGCTTGGCAACAGTTTTGGAGCGTGACTGGGGCTTTTCTATCTCACACGTACAACCTGCCCTAGAATGTGATTTCCTAGTGGGATGGACCAAGAAAGTGGCTGTATCGAGTCAAATGGTACAGCAAATCAAGCAAAACATCAATCAGAATTTTTTAACTTCCTCAAAAGCAACGGTGTCTGCTTTGGTAGAAGCCTTGGAGCAGGGGAATGCAGAAAAAATTATCGAGCAGGTGGAAACAGCTAGTCGACTTTTAGAAGGCTTGAGCGCAGATATTTACACACCTTCGCTGAGACAGTTGAAAGAAGCCAGTCAAGATTTGCTGGCTGTTACCAAGAGTAGTGGCGCTGGTGGTGGTGACTGTGGCATTGCCTTGAGTTTTGATGTGCAATCAACTGAAACCATAAAAAATCGCTGGGCCGATCTGGGGATTGAGCTCTTATACCAAGAAAGGATAGGACATGACGACAAATCGTAAGGACGAGCATATCCGCTATGCCCTTGAGCAGAAAAGTTCCTATAATAGCTTTGATGAGGTGGAGTTGATTCATTCTTCCCTGCCTCTTTATGACCTGGATGAGATTGATTTGTCTACAGAATTTGCAGGTCGAAAGTGGGACTTTCCTTTTTATATCAATGCCATGACAGGTGGAAGCGATAAGGGGAGAGAAATCAATCAAAAGCTGGCTCAGGTGGCAGAAGCCTGTGGGATTTTGTTTGTGACGGGATCTTATAGCGCAGCTCTCAAAGATCCAACAGACGACTCTTTTTCTGTCAAATCTAGCCATTCAAAGCTCCTCCTTGGAACCAATATTGGCTTGGACAAGCCTATCGAGTTTGGACTTCAGACTGTAGAAGAGATGAATCCTCTTCTCCTTCAAGTGCATGTCAATGTCATGCAGGAATTGCTCATGCCAGAGGGAGAAAGAAAGTTTCGAAGCTGGCAATCGCATCTAGCAGATTATAGCAAGCAAATCCCAGTTCCTATTGTCCTAAAGGAAGTGGGCTTTGGGATGGATGCCAAGACCATCGAACGAGCCTATGAACTGGGTGTTCGAACGGTTGACCTGTCAGGTCGTGGTGGCACTAGCTTTGCCTATATCGAAAATCGTCGCAGTGGCCAGCGTGATTACCTTAATCAATGGGGCCAGTCCACCATGCAAGCCCTTCTCAATGCCCAAGACTGGAAAGACAAGGTCGAACTCTTGGTCAGTGGAGGGGTTCGGAACCCGCTGGATATGATTAAGTGCCTGGTCTTTGGTGCCAAGGCTGTAGGACTGTCACGTACCGTTCTAGAGTTGATTGAAAGCTACACAGTCGAAGAAGTTATTGGCATTGTCCAAGGCTGGAAAGGAGATCTGCGTTTGATTATGTGTGCCCTTAATTGTGCCACTATAGCTGATCTGCAAAACGTAGACTATATTCTTTATGGTAAACTAAAAGAAGCAAAAGATCAGATGTAGAGAGGTCGGGACAAGAATTCCGCCCTTTTTTTAGCTTTTTGTCAACTGTAGTGAGTTGATGAAACCTAGCTTGTAGGAGCGATTTCTGTCCTATCTCCTTTTTCCATCCTCAGACCGAGGTGACTTTTTTGAATTGTGATAAAATAGAAGGGAGAGGATGCATCTATGAAAAAATTTCAAATCTTTTTATTTATTGAAGCCTGTCTGTTGACGGGAGCTCTGATTTTGATGGTATCAGAGCATTTTTCGCGTTTTTTGCTGATTCTATTCCTCTTTTTGCTTTTGCTCCGCTATTATACAGGGAAAGAAGGCAATAATGTTTTCCTCCTTGTGGCAACCATTCTTTTCTTTTTCATCGTCATGCTCAATCCCTTTGTGATATTAGCTATCTTTGTGGCAGTTATCTATAGTCTCTTTCTTCTCTATCCGATGATGAATCAAGAAAGAGAGGAGACGGACTTGGTCTTTGAAGAGGTGGTGACGGTTAAAAATGAACGCAATCCTTGGTTTGGTAATCTCCATCATTTCTCTAGCCATCAGACCTGCCAGTTTGACGATATCAATCTCTTTCGCCTCATGGGCAAGGACACCATTCATTTGGAAAGAGTTATTCTAACTAATCATGACAATGTCATTATCCTTAGAAAGATGGTCGGAACGACTAGAATTATAGTACCTGTAGATGTGGAAATCAGCCTCAGTGTCAACTGCCTCTATGGAGATCTTACCTTCCTTCATCAACCTAAGAAATCCCTTCGCAATGAACACTATCATCAGGAAACCAGGGACTATCTAAAGAGTAACAAGAGCGTCAAAATTTTCCTAACTACTATGGTTGGCGATGTGGAGGTGGTCAGAGGATGAAAAAGCAATCGTATCTGTTAATCGGCCTGACTTCTTTCCTCGTTATCCTCTTTTTGACCAATAGTCTACTTGATATTCTCAATCTTGATTGGTCCTATTTGCTACAGGATATTGAGAAGGCAGAAAAACTCATCTTCTTGACCTTGGTCTTTAGCCTTTCCATGACCTTCTTTTTTGTCCTCTTTTGGCGCGTGATAGAAGAAGTCTCTCGCAGAAAAATGCAGATCAATCTCAAGCGACTGCTAGCAGGAAAAGAGGTGGTTGCATTTGCAGATCCGGACTTGGATGCCAGTTTCAAATCCTTGTCTGGCAAGCTCAACCTCTTGACAGAGGCTGTTCAAAAGGCTGAAAATCAAGGCCTGGTCAGGGAAGAAGCAATCATCGAGAAAGAACGGAAGCGGATAGCACGTGACTTACATGATACGGTTAGTCAGGAGTTGTTTGCGGCCCATATGATTTTATCAGGTGTCAGTCAGCAGGCTTTGAAGCTGGATAGAGAAAAGATGCAGACCCAGTTGCAAAGTGTCGCAGCCATCCTAGAGACTGCCCAGAAAGATTTGCGGGTCTTGCTCTTGCATTTGCGACCAGTTGAGTTGGAAGAGAAGAGTTTGATTGAGGGGATTCAAATCCTCTTAAAAGAGCTTGAGGACAAGAGTGATCTCAAGGTTAGTCTCAAGCAAAATGTGTCTAAATTGCCCAAGAAAATCGAAGAGCATATCTTCCGCATTTTGCAGGAATTGATTAGCAATACCCTTCGCCATGCCCAGGCATCTTGTTTGGATGTCTACCTCTATCAGACAGATGTTGAATTGCAGCTGAAGGTGGTGGATAATGGGATTGGTTTCCTGTTGGGGAGTTTAGATGACTTGAGTTATGGACTGCGAAACATCAAGGAGCGAGTCGAAGATATGGCAGGAACGGTTCAACTCTTGACAGCACCTAAGCAAGGACTGGCGGTCGATATCCGTATTCCCCTGTTAGATAAGGAATCATAAAGGAGTAGAGATGAAAATTTTACTGGTAGATGACCATGAAATGGTCCGATTGGGCTTGAAAAGCTATTTTGACCTCCAAGACGATGTAGAAGTTGTGGGCGAAGCTGCCAATGGGGCTCAAGGTATTGACTTGGCCTTGGAATTGCGTCCAGATGTCATTGTCATGGATATTGTCATGCCTGAGATAAATGGGATTGATGCAACCTTGTCCATCCTCAAAGAATGGCCTGAAGCCAAGATTTTGATTGTGACCTCTTACTTGGACAATGAAAAAATCATGCCAGTCTTGAACGCTGGTGCCAAAGGTTATATGCTCAAGACTTCTAGTGCAGACGAACTGCTTCATGCAGTTCGTAAGGTTGCTGCTGGGGAGTTGGCCATTGAGCAAGAAGTTAGTAAGAAAGTCGAATACCACCGCAATCATATAGAGCTTCATGAAGAACTGACTGCGCGTGAGCGAGACGTGCTTCAACTCATCGCCAAGGGCTATGAAAATCAGCGCATTGCAGATGAACTCTTTATCTCCCTAAAGACGGTGAAGACCCATGTATCCAACATCCTAGCCAAGCTTGAGGTCAGCGATCGCACTCAGGCTGCAGTCTATGCCTTTCAGCACCACTTGGTAGGGCAGGAGGATTTTTAGATGAATCTTACAGATTTACTTGTGGAGCTAGAAGCGGGAAAAGACCCTGAGAAAGCAGGCCCAATGGAAGCCTATATGCGCCATCAGTTTCCCTTTCTAGGTATTGCAGGTCCTGAAAGAAATTCACTCTATAAAAAGTATTTTCCAGAAGCGAAAAAAACAAAGATTATCGATTGGGATTTTGTAGACACTTGCTGGGAAAAGGAGCCTAGAGAATACCAATATGTGGCTGCCAACTATTTGAAAGCCATGCAGACTTATCTAACGAAGGACGATTTGCCTAAGCTTGAGCGCCTGGTCGTGACCAAGTCTTGGTGGGACACAGTAGATATCCTAGATCGAGTAGTAGGAAGTTTGGTGGCTAACCATCCGGAACTTGAAGAAGTGCTTTTAAAATGGAGCCTATCAGACAATATCTGGCTGAGACGAGTTGCTATTGATCACCAGCTATTAAGAAAAGAGAAAACGGATGTTCAACTAATGGAAAAGATCCTGCTCAATAATCTGGACCAGCCAGAATTTTTTATCAATAAAGCCATCGGCTGGGCTCTAAGAGACTACTCTAAAACCAATCCGGAATGGGTATCAAGCTTCATCGAAAAAAACAAGGAAAGAATGTCTGAACTTAGTATCAGAGAAGCCAGTAAGTACCTCTAGAGTCATTGAAAAGCGCATTCATTACTTGAAAATTAACCGTAGTTTATGCTATAATAGACTGTATTTAAAAAATTTTAAGGAGAAATGACAGAATGTCTGTATCATTTGAAAACAAAGAAACAAACCGTGGAGTCTTGACTTTCACTATCTCTCAAGACCAAATCAAACCAGAATTGGACCGTGTCTTCAACTCAGTAAAGAAATCTCTTAACGTTCCAGGTTTCCGTAAAGGTCACCTTCCACGTCCTATCTTCGACCAAAAATTTGGTGAAGAAGCTCTTTATCAAGATGCAATGAACGCACTTTTGCCAAACGCTTATGAAGCTGCAGTAAAAGAAGCTGGTCTTGAAGTTGTTGCACAACCAAAAATTGACGTAACTTCAATGGAAAAAGGTCAAGACTGGGTTATCACTGCTGAAGTCGTGACAAAACCTGAAGTAAAATTGGGTGACTACAAAAACCTTGAAGTATCAGTAGATGTAGAAAAAGAAGTAACTGACGCTGACGTTGAAGAGCGTATCGAACGTGAACGCAACAACTTGGCTGAATTGGTTATCAAAGAAGGCGCTGCTGAAAATGGCGACACTGTTGTTATTGACTTCGTTGGTTCTATCGACGGTGTTGAGTTCGACGGCGGAAAAGGTGAAAACTTCTCACTTGGACTTGGATCAGGTCAATTTATCCCTGGTTTTGAAGACCAATTGGTTGGACACTCAGCTGGTGAAACTGTTGATGTTATCGTAACATTCCCAGAAGACTACCAAGCAGAAGACCTTGCAGGTAAAGAAGCTAAATTCGTAACAACTATCCACGAAGTAAAAGCTAAAGAAGTTCCAGCTCTTGATGATGAACTTGCAAAAGATATCGACGAAGAAGTGGAAACTCTTGACGAATTGAAAGAAAAATACCGCAAAGAATTGACTGCTGCAAAAGAAGAAGCATACAAAGATGCCGTTGAAGGTGCAGCAATCGATAAAGCTGTAGAAAATGCTGAAATCGTAGAACTTCCAGAAGAAATGATCCACGAAGAAGTTCACCGTTCAGTAAATGAATTCCTTGGAAACTTGCAACGTCAAGGTATCAACCCTGACATGTACTTCCAAATCACAGGAACTACTCAAGAAGACCTTCACAAACAATACGAAGCAGAGGCTGAGTCACGTACGAAGACTAACCTTGTTATCGAAGCAGTTGCCAAAGCTGAAGGATTTGACGCTTCAGAAGAAGAAATCCAAAAAGAAATCGAGCAATTAGCAGCAGATTACAACATGGAAGTGGCACAAGTTCAAAACTTGCTTTCAGCTGATATGTTGAAACACGATATCGCAATCAAAAAAGCTGTTGAATTGATCACAAGCACAGCAACTGTAAAATAATCTTAAAAGATAAAAAGCCCACCTGACTAGGTGGGTTTTCTGCTGGTCTATTTTCCAAAAATCTCTTTGAGGTCTGCGTCTGTAATCCCGATCATGGCTGGAATACTAGACCAGTTTTCCTCGGTGAGGATGTAGGATTGTTCAGAGTCACTTGCTGTGGTAGTTTCAGAGAAGGCTTGTTTACTTTCTTCAATATTATTTTCAATTAAATCACTGAAGCGCTCAATCAGATAGGTCTTGCGGGCAGTTCCGATATGCTTGACTGCATAGTCAAAGGCCTGTAATTCGCCAAGAAGGATGAGTTTGCTCTTGGCCCGTGTAATAGCTGTATAGATGAGATTGCGTTCCAGCATGCGCTTGCTGGAACTGGTGATGGGAAGGATGACAACGGGAAACTCACTTCCCTGCGACTTATGGATACTCATGGCATAGGCTAGACGAATTTTGTACCATTCGTTTCGAGGATAGATGACCTCATTGCCATCGAAATCAATGACAATCTCATCTTGTTTAGACTCGGTGTATTTTCCAGGAATCAAATCTGTGATGTAGCCTAGGTCTCCGTTAAAGACATTGACTTCGGCATCGTTGACTAGGTGAATGACCTTGTCACCTATTCGATAGTGACACTGAGTTGCTTCAAAGCTAACTTGCCCCTTTTGCTGAGGATTGAGCAGGTCTTGCATAAGCTGGTTGATGGCGTCAATGCCAGCAGTTCCTCGATACATAGGCGCTAGCACCTGAATATCGCGAGCCAAAATACCACTTCTGAGGGCAGCGCCAAGAATTTTCTCAATGGTAGCTGGGATATGGCCGCTAGCGATTTCAAAGTAGGAGCGGTCTGCTTTTTTCTGGGTAAAGTCGGCTGGCAAGATGCCTTGTCGAATCTGACTTGCCAAGGTGACGATGGTTGATTCCTCGTTCTGACGGTAAATCCGTTCTAAGCGAGTCTGGGGAATCAGTGCAATCTGGAGCAGGTCGGCCAGAACTTGGCCAGGACTGACAGAAGGTAGCTGGTCGCTGTCTCCCACGATGAGGATTTTACTGTTAGAAGAGATATTGGAGAAAAGTTGGTTGGCTAGCCAAGTATCCACCATGGAAAACTCATCTACAATGATAAAGTCGGCATCTAGATAATCTTCTAGATGGCTGGTATCATCGTCACCTGTCATTCCCAAATGACGGTGTATAGTAGCACTTGGCAATCCTGTCAATTCATTCATGCGCCGAGCTGCTCGACCAGTTGGGGCAGCGAGAAGAATAGGTAAGTTGCTCTTTTTCTTGAGATCGAGTCCTTCTAAGAGGGCATAAACAGCGATAATCCCATTGATAACAGTCGTCTTACCAGTACCAGGTCCGCCTGTTAGGATAAAGACCTTGTTCTGGATGGCGTCGTAGATAGCCTGTTTTTGAATGCTATCGTACTGAATCCCCAGTTCTTGCTCGACAGTAGAGATATGCTTGTGAATGCTTTCTAGATCTTGGCTCTTCTGTTTTCCTTTTTCAAGGATACGAACCAAGTGACTGCGGATGCCTTCTTCAGCGAAAAAGAGGCTATTATCAAAGATTTTGGTATCAATCTGCTGAACCTTGTCTTCTTCGATCAAATGAGATAATTCCTGAGCTACTTGGCTGGGATCGAGTTCCACGGGACGGGAAGACTCGAGGAGGGTAAGTGTCTGTTCCAGCAAATCACGGGCCTCCATATAGGTATCGCCCGTATCCATACAACCTTGAAAGAGACTGTGGACAAGGCCAGCACGGAAGCGCTCGGGAGCTTGGCTTTCGATACCTAGTTCGGCGGCTAATTGGTCAGCAATGGTAAAGCCCAAACCCTTGATATCCTCAACCAGTTGATAGGGATAATTTTCGACAATATCCAGCGTTTCTTCCTTGTAAAAGTCTTGAATCTGAAAGGCTAGTTTATTGGGAATGCCGTAGTTGGCCAGTTTTGCCAAAACCATCTCTGTCCCATAGTTGAGACGGAGGGTGGAGACAAAAGCCTCACGGTTTTTTGCAGAGAGTCCAGCAATACTTTCCAGCTTTTCAGGATGCTCCAGAATTTCGTCGATAGTGTTTTCACCATAGGTATCAACAATTTTCTGGGCAGTCTTGAGACCGATTCCCTTAAAATGGCTGCTAGAGAAATATTTGACCAAGCCCTTACTAGTGGGTTTTGCTCTCTCATAACGACTGATTTGTAGCTGTTCCCCATACTTGGGGTGCTGAACGATTTGCCCCCAAAAAGTATAGTCTTCGCCCTCAATCACGTCAGCCATGGTTCCTGTAACGATGATTTCAAAATCGTCAAAGTCCTCCGCATTGGTATCTTCGATATCTAAGAGGAGGATTCGATAGAAATTACTGACATTTTCAAAAATAATGCGTTCAATGGTGCCTGAAAAATAAACTTCCATAGGTTTCCTTTACATAAGTTCGTGAGAGTTGGTTCTTAGCAATTTTGAAAAAGCTAGATGATTAAAAATTTTTTCTCACAATAGAAAAAGAGACTGAGACTTAGCATTCTCGGCCTCTTCCTTATCTTAAAATGTTCCGATACGGTTAAGTGGCCAGAAACGGAATTTTGCTTCGCCTTTGATTTCGCTGGCCTTGAAGGTACCAACATGGCGGCTGTCGCTAGAGACTAGACGATCGTCACCAAGGAGAAGGTACTCACCTTGAGGGACAGTAAAGCTGAAGCTGGTATTGGAATTGACATCGACCGTAAAGGCTTGTGCTTTTTGAGCAAGTTCTCTAAAGTAGACTCCCTTATTGCCTTCAAATCCTTTGCCAGTATAGGTATTTTGCAACTTTTCTGTTTTGAACAAGTTGAGGTATTCAGCTAGGTAGGGTTCATCCGTTTCTTTATCGTTGATAAAGAGTTTGTCATTTTCGTAGCGGATGGTATCTCCAGGCATGCCGATGACCCTTTTGACAATATCTTTATTTCCGTCTTCCTCATGCGCAACCACGATGTCGAAGCGGTCAATTGGGAGATGTTTAACAACGAAGAGAACTTCTCCGTCGGCTAGGGTAGGGTCCATAGAGTGTCCTTCTACACGGACATTGCTCCAAAGAAAGATACGGCTAAGACCGACCAGTGCGATAATCAGGAAGAAAACTCCCCATTCTTTTAGAAATGTTTTAAACGAATTCATAATTTACCTTTCTAGAAGTGTTTTGGCTTTTTCAGTGTTTTTAAAATGCAGTTTGGCACAGAAACGAAGTCCTTTCATGCCATAGGCCTGAAGGATTTTGCTAGCAACCTTATCTGATGCAGTCCCAGCGCCACTTGGCAGTTGATAGCCTAGTTCTCGTCCTAGATTTTCCAAGTTTTCGAGGAAGAGATCCCGCGCGATGATAGAGCTAACTGCAACAGCTAGGTATTTGCCCTCAGCTTTTTCTTCCAAAGTGATCTTGTTTGGAAAATGATTGGCTTCTTGCGCCAAGTACTTGTCATAGTTTTTAGCGCTTGTAAAAGCGTCAATCACGATTTTCTCTGGCTGGACTCCTTTTTGAAGCAGGAGAAAAATAGCTTGGTTGTGAAGGGCAACCTTTACAGAAACAGCATTGTAACGCTCTCCGATAACTTCGTTGTACTTGCTAGGTGAAAGGAGGAGCGCTTGATGCTGGATCTTTTCCTTGAGGATAGGGGCAATCTGACGAATCTTTTGGTCTGTCAGAGTCTTAGAATCCCCCACACCCAGTTTTCGCAAGAAGTCATGCTGGTCAGGTGTTACGAAGGAAGCCACGACAGCCAACCCACCAAAGTAGGAACCATTTCCCACCTCATCGGTCCCAATCATAGGAAAATCTTGTCCACTGTTTTCTTGTTGAACTTGGTAGCCAAAGAAACTGGCGTACTGCTCAGCAGCTTCGCCTTGCAGGAGGACTTTTCCAGAAGTATAGATGGAAACAGTCGCCTGAGGGAAGCGCAAAAAATAGCGGATATAGGGATTTTTACTAGGAGCGAGAGCCTTCTGATACTGACTTAAAAAGCTCTGAATTTCCTGTTCACTTGGTGTGAGTGTGATACTTGCCATAGTCTCTATTGTACCACAAAAGCAGGAGAATTGGTAAAAACTGACAAAGTTAGCGAAATTTGGTATAATATCGTGAGGTGAATTTTATGGCAAATCTAAATCGATATAAGTTTACATTCGGGAAAAAGACATTAACCTTGACAACCGAGCATGACAACCTCTTTATGGAGGAAATTGCCAAGGTTGCGACTGAAAAATACCAAGCAATTAAAGAACAAATGCCTGGGGCGGATGATGAAACCATTGCGCTTCTTTTGGCGGTCAACTGTCTGTCTACACAGCTCAATCGTGAGATTGAATTTGATGACAAGGAGCAAGAGTTGTTAGAACTCCGCCACAAGTTGATTGCTGTCAAACAAGAACAGAGCAAGATTGAGGATTCCCTATGATTTCAATCCTACTCTTATTGGTTCTTGCTTGGGGCTTTTACATCGGTTACCGTAGAGGTTTGGTGCTGCAAGTTTATTATTTCCTCGTTGCAGTAATTTCAGCCTTTATTGCGGGACAGTTTTATAAATCACTGGGCGACCACTTCCACTTGCTTGTCCCTTATGCCAATCCTCAGGAAGGACAGGGAACCTTTTTCTTCCCTTCAGACCAGCTGTTTCATCTAGACAAGGTCTTTTATGCGGGTCTAGCCTATCTTCTAGTTTTTGGGATTTGCTACACTATCGGACGTTTTATCGGTTTGTTCCTGCACTTGATTCCAACTAAAAAGCTTGATGTCAAATGGTTGCGTATCGGATCAGGCGTTTTGTCTCTATTGGTAACCTTATTTGTCTTGCAAATGGCTCTGACCATCCTTGCAACAGTACCTCTGGCAGTCATTCAAAATTCACTCGAAAAAAGTATAGTAGCCAAACACATCATCCAAAGTGTCCCTTTTACGACAAACCTTATCAAACAACTTTGGGTGACAAATTTAATCGGATAAAAAGGGCGGGATTTTTCCTAGCCTTTTGTTTACAGATTGGACGACTAGGTCAAAACCTCTAGTTGCTATAATCTTGTAAACCAGCATACAAGGAAAGAATATGAATACAAAAATACTAGAAACCTTAGAATTTAATAAAATCAAAGCCTTGTTTGAACCGCATCTCTTGACAGAACAAGGACTAGAGGAGCTAAAAGGCTTGGCTCCAACTGCCAAGGTGGACAAGATCAAGCAAGCCTTTACAGAGATGGAGGAAATGCAAGCCCTTTTTGTGGAGCAACCCCACTTTACCATCCTAGCGACACGTGAGATTTCAGCTGTCTGTAAGCGTCTGGAGATGGGAGCGGACCTCAATATTGAGGAGTTCCTGCTCCTCAAACGAGTCTTGCTGGCTAGCAGAGAGTTGCAAGGCTTTTATACCAATCTCGAAAACGTACGCTTGGAGCAGTTGGCGAGATGGTTTGAAAAACTACATGATTTCCCACACTTGCAAGGGAGTCTCCAAGCCCTAAATGATGCAGGATTTATCGAAAATTTCGCCAGTGAAGAGCTAGCACGTATCCGTCGGAAAATCCATGATAGCGAGAGTCAAGTTCGAGATGTCTTGCAAGACTTACTCAAGCAAAAAGCGCAGATGTTGACGGAAGGCATAATCGCTAGCCGAAATGGCCGTCAAGTCTTACCAGTCAAGAACACCTATCGCAATAAGATTGCAGGTGTTGTCCATGACATCTCTGCCAGTGGAAACACGGTCTATATCGAGCCACGTGAGGTGGTCAAGCTGAGCGAAGAAATCGCTAGTCTGCGAGCTGACGAACGCTATGAGATGATTCGTATCCTGCAGGAGCTCTCGGAACGGATCCGTCCTCATGCTGCTGAGATTGCTAATGACGCTTGGATTATCGGCCATTTAGACTTGATTCGTGCCAAGGTGCGTTTTATTCAGGAAAGACAAGCAGTTGTTCCTCAACTTTCAGAGAATCAAGAGATTCAACTCCTTCATGTTCGCCATCCTTTGGTCAAAAATGCTGTCGCAAACGATGTACACTTTGGTAAGGAATTAACAGCCATTGTCATTACAGGTCCCAATACTGGTGGGAAGACCATCATGCTCAAAACTCTGGGCTTGACTCAACTTATGGCCCAATCTGGATTGCCCATTTTAGCTGATAAAGGAAGCCGTGTCGGTATTTTCGAGGAAATCTTCGCGGATATTGGGGATGAACAGTCTATTGAGCAGAGTTTGTCTACCTTCTCCAGCCACATGACCAATATCGTAGATATTCTTGGCAAGGTCAATCAACATTCACTCTTACTCTTGGATGAGTTGGGGGCAGGTACCGATCCGCAGGAGGGAGCAGCCCTTGCTATGGCTATTTTGGAGGATCTTCGTCTACGTCAGGTCAAGACCATGGCGACGACCCACTATCCAGAGCTCAAGGCCTATGGTATTGAAACAGCCTTTGTGCAAAATGCCAGCATGGAGTTTGATACAGCCAGCTTGCGTCCGACCTATCGCTTTATGCAGGGAGTTCCTGGTCGAAGCAATGCCTTTGAAATTGCCAAACGCCTAGGCTTGTCAGATGTCATCGTGGGAGATGCCAGCCAACAGGTTGATCAGGATAATGATGTCAATCGCATCATTGAGCAATTAGAAGAGCAAACGCTTGAAAGCCGTAAACGCTTGGACAATATTCGTGAGGTGGAGCAAGAAAACCTTAAGATGAACCGTGCTCTCAAAAAGCTCTACAATGAGCTCAATCGTGAAAAAGAAACCGAGCTCAACAAGGCGCGTGAACAAGCTGCCGAGATTGTGGAACTCGCTCTAAGTGAGAGTGACCAGATTCTCAAAAATCTCCATAGCAAGTCTCAACTCAAACCCCATGAAATCATTGAAGCCAAGGCTGAGCTGAAAAAACTAGCTCCTGAAAAAGTCGACTTATCTAAAAACAAGGTCCTTCAAAAAGCCAAGAAAAAACGAGCTCCGAAGGTGGGAGATGATATTGTGGTCCTCAGTTATGGTCAGCGTGGAACCTTGACCAATCAGCTTAAGGACGGCCGTTGGGAAGCCCAAGTCGGTTTAATCAAGATGACCTTGGAAGAGAAAGAATTTGACCTTGTTCAGGCTCAGCAAGAAGCCCCAGTCAAGAAAAAACAAGTCAATGTCGTCAAACGAGCTTCTGGTCGTGGTCCGCAAGCGAGACTGGATCTCCGAGGTAAACGGTACGAAGAGGCTATGAATGAGCTGGACGACTTTATCGACCAAGCCCTGCTTAATAACATGGCGCAAGTCGACATCATCCACGGTATCGGTACGGGAGTCATCCGTGAGGGCGTCACCAAATACCTGCAAAGAAACAAGCATGTCAAGAGTTTTGGCTATGCTCCACAGAATGCTGGAGGCAGTGGCGCCACCATTGTGACCTTTAAAGGTTAAAAAAGAGTACGTCTCTTTTTTTGAAAAAGAAGTGAAAATCCATCTTTTTTCAAATAATATATTGACAAAGACTAACTTTTCTTGTAAAATAATAAAAAATTAAATACCAACACCGAATGAAGTTTAATAGAAGTGGAGAAAGGTTTGTTTTCCATGACTGTAAATGGACGGAACTCTGGAGAGACCGTAAAGGCACCGAAGGGGCAAGGCAGGCAACTGCTCAAACTCTCAGGTAAAAGGACAGAGCTAGGATAGACCGCTTTTTGGCATTTATCTAAGCATTCCAGAGTACATGTATCTTGCATGTGCTCTTTCTTTTGGGGTTGAATGATAGGAGAAGGATATGTTAGAATTGCTTAAAGCGCTTGATGCTTTCGTTTGGGGGCCTCCCCTCTTGATCTTATTGGTCGGAACGGGTATCTATTTGACCATCCGACTAGGCCTTTTGCAGGTGGCTCGTCTCCCTAAGTCCTTTCAGTTGATCTTTACCAAGGATAAGGGGCATGGCGATGTGTCGAGCTTTGCTGCTCTCTGTACGGCTCTAGCAGCCACAGTTGGTACGGGAAATATCATCGGGGTAGCGACAGCCATTAAGGTTGGAGGACCAGGGGCCCTCTTTTGGATGTGGATGGCAGCCTTCTTTGGGATGGCGACCAAATATGCCGAAGGCTTGCTAGCCATCAAATATCGCACAAAGGATGCAAATGGAGCTGTAGCTGGAGGACCCATGCATTACATCCTTTTGGGGATGGGAGAAAAGTGGCGTCCACTTGCTATCTTCTTTGCCCTAGCGGGTGTATTGGTAGCCCTTCTAGGGATTGGTACCTTTACCCAAGTCAATTCGATTACAGAATCCATTCAAAATACAGCCCAAGTTGATCCAGCTATCACAGCTCTGATTTTATCCATTCTGGTGGGTATTGCCGTCTTTGGTGGCCTCAAATCCATATCAAAAGTTTCGACAGCAGTTGTTCCTTTTATGGCTATTGTCTATATTTTAGGGACTCTTACAGTTATTCTCTTTAATATCGAGAAAATCCCAGCCACACTTGCCCTGATTTTTACTTCAGCCTTTAGTCCAGCTGCTGCGGTAGGCAGTTTTGCAGGTGCCAGCATTCGGATGGCTATCCAGAATGGTGTGGCGCGAGGAGTCTTCTCTAACGAATCTGGTCTTGGTTCTGCTCCCATTGCAGCGGCTGCGGCTAAGACAAATGAGCCTGTCGAGCAAGGCTTGATTTCCATGACAGGAACCTTTATTGATACCCTTATTATCTGTACGTTGACTGGTTTAACAATCTTGGTAACTGGTGTTTGGAGTGGTGATTTGAATGGAGTTGCCTTGACTCAGTCAGCCTTCTCTACAGTTTTTTCACACTTTGGACCTGCCCTCTTGACCATCTTCCTTGTACTCTTTGCCTTTACGACGATTCTCGGATGGAACTACTACGGAGAACGCTGTTTTGAGTTTCTCTTTGGTGTTCGTTTTATCTGGCTCTATCGTGTAGTCTTTGTAGTCATGGTCTTGTTGGGAGGATTTATTGAGTTGGATATGGTCTGGATTATCGCAGATATCGTCAATGCCTTGATGGCTTTACCAAACTTGATTGCCCTCTTAGTCTTGTCGCCAGTCGTCATTGCTGAGACTAAAAAGTATTTTAAACACTAATCCAATCACACTTTTGGTGTGATTTTTTCATTTCATAAACATTTCCTATCAAGGCGATTGAAAATATATATTATCCAAGTGGAAAATTCTATGATAGACTAAATGACAATAAAATGAAAAGAGGTTTCTTATGACAACATTTACCATCCACACAGTAGAATCAGCACCAGCAGAAGTAAAAGAAGTTCTTGAAACAGTACAAAAAGATAATAATGGCTATATTCCCAACCTAATCGGTCTCTTGGCCAATGCCCCAACCGCGCTTGAAGCCTACCGAACTGTCGGAGCCATCAACCGCCGCAATAGTCTGACACCAGTGGAACGCGAAGTAGTACAAATCACAGCTGCCG
Organism: Streptococcus sp. GP0011; assembly: GCF_030546305.1. Classification (GTDB taxonomy): domain Bacteria; phylum Bacillota; class Bacilli; order Lactobacillales; family Streptococcaceae; genus Streptococcus. The sequence continues at coordinate 102,102 of NZ_JAUONR010000004.1, forward strand.
TAACCAATGGTTGTGCTTTCTGCGTCGCAGGTCACACAGCCTTTTCAATCAAACAAATCCAGATGAATGATGATCTTCTACAAGCACTCCGCAACCGTACTCCAATCGAGACAGATCCAAAACTAGATACTCTAGCTAAGTTTACCTTGGCGGTCATCAATACCAAAGGGCGTGTAGGAGATGAAGCCTTGGCTGAATTTTTGGAAGCTGGCTACACGCAACAAAATGCCTTGGATGTGGTTCTGGGTGTTAGTCTTGCTAGCCTTTGCAACTATGCCAACAACCTAGCTAATACGCCTATTAACCCAGAATTACAACCTTATGCATAAAAGGAGGAAAGAGTATGGGATTTTTTTCCGAAGAGTTTTTGAGCTGGTTGGACCAACATGCTGATGAAATTGATAAACAGTCTTGTGAGGCTGGAGAGCAACTGATTGAAAGGATTGCAGCAGAAGGGGCTTTTCGTGTAGGTGTTCCAGAATCTCTCGGCGGTTCAGGCGGAAGTGATCAAGATGTCATTGATATCCTTGCAGAGCTCGCTCAACATTCCTTGACGGCCTCCTTTATTTCTTGGGGACAACGCACCCTAATTGACAATATTATCCATTCAGAGAATTCCTATTTGAAAGAAAACTATCTGGAAAAACTCTTGTCTGGTGAATATGCAGGCGCAACTGCTCTGTCTAATGCGGTCAAGTATTTATCTGATTTAGAAGAGCTGAATGTTTATATCGTCGAAGAAAATGGACAATTTTATCTAAAAGGGCGACTGCCATGGGTAACCAATGCCCGTAGAAATCGTTTTTTAACCATTTTTGTAGCAGGATTTGCAGATGATCCAAGTAAAAGTTATGTGGTGGCTGTGCCATCAGATGCAGAGAATTTTAGTCGTTCGGAAGACTTAGAATTCGTTTCTCTTCAGGGAGGAAACACGGCTGCTTTGACATTTAATCGGGCTCCTTTAAAAGAAGAGTGGATTCTATCCAAGAATGCTAAAGAATTTTTAACTCAAAATCGTCCCGCTTTTTTAGGTTACCAATTTGGTTTAGCCTTTGGTTTAGCTGAACGTTCTCTATCAGAAGTAGAAAAAGAATTGGGGAAACGAAGTGTATTAACAGATGAGTGGAAGTATCAGGTAGAGCAGTTAGGTGTTATTCGGAAGGCTCTTTATCAGGGATTGGCTGACCGTTCCTATTTCGTTACCAATCCGCGTGAACTCTTTCAGTTAAGAATAGATATTGTGGATGTGGTTGCTCAGAGTCTGCTATTAGAGTTACAAGCTGGTGGAGGTAGAGGTTACTTTAGCAAATCAACATCTGGCTTTATCCGTCGTTGGAATGAAGGAGCCTTTCTTCCAATTGTTTCTCCAAGCGCTGTTCAGTTGCGCCATATCTTAGCAACGAGTTAAAAAAAAGTAGAATAAAAACGAAGTTTGAATTTCCAACTTCGTTTTTTAAGTCCTCATTTAAGCGCTTTTATGCTATACTAATAATAACATGATTATTGGAGGATCGGATGAAAAAGCTCCCCTTGGTATTCTCTGGCTGTTTATTAGGTTTAGCAGGTGCAGGAAATCTGATTGCAGATACTTGGCCAGTTCTGTCGCATTTATTGAGTCTGACTGGTTTGGTGCTGTGGATTTTCTTTCTGATTCTTCATCTTTTTAGTTGGGAAGAAACCAAGAAAGAATTGACTAAGCCCCCTCTTTTATCTGGGATGGCCACTTTTCCTATGGCTGGGATGATTTTATCGACCTATGTCTTTCGCGTGTTCCCTGCTCTTCCTATAGTAGCACAAGGGATCTGGTGGTTTTCCTTTCTCTTGGATTTGGCTTTGATTGCTACTTTTACCATCAAATTTGCCTGTCCAGGTCGGAAGGTCAATGCGACTCCAAGCTGGACGGTGCTCTATGTGGGGATAGCAGTAGCGGCCTTGACCTATCCTCTGGTAGGCATTATTGAGATTGCCTATGCGACCTTGAGTTTTGGTTTTGTCTTGACCTTCTATCTCTATCCCCTTATTTATAGCGATTTAAAGAAATCTCCACTCCCAGTGGCCTTGCTTGGACAGGAAGGAATCTACTGTGCTCCCTTTTCCCTACTCTTAGCTTCTCTAGTTCGAGTTGGAGGAGCAGGCCTACCGACTTGGCTCTTGATTGTCATGATTTTGGCATCTCAATCCTTCTTTTTCTTTGTTTTGACTCGCCTGCCCAATATTTTAAAACAAGGCTTTCAACCAGCCTTCTCAGCCCTCACCTTCCCAACCATTATCACAGCTACCTCGCTCAAGATGGCTCAGGGAATTTTGAAACTTCCATTTCTGGATTATCTGGTCTTGGCTGAAACCGTTATTTGCCTCACTATTTTATTCTTTGTCTTGGGTGCTTATCTGATTTGGTTACGAAAAAAGGTCTAGCTAGAAATAGCTAGGCCTTATTTTTATGGTTTGATAACTTCAGCGCCACCCATGTATGGACGAAGTGCTTCTGGAATAGTTACAGAACCATCTGCATTTTGATAGTTCTCAAGAATAGCAGCAACCGTACGTCCAACTGCAAGTCCAGAACCGTTCAAGGTGTGAAGGAGTTTAACCTTGCCATCGGCTTCATCACGGTAACGGATTTGGGCACGACGGGCTTGGAAATCTTCTGTATTTGAACAGCTTGAGATTTCACGATAGGTATTTTGTGCTGGAATCCAAACTTCCAAGTCATAAGTCTTGGCAGCTGAGAAGCCCATATCCCCAGTAGAGAGGGCAACGACACGGTATGGAAGGTTGAGTTTTTGAAGGATGTTTTCAGCGTTTGCTGTCATTTTTTCCAATTCTTCGTATGATTCTTCTGGTTTGGCAAATTTGACCATTTCAACCTTGTGGAATTGGTGCAGACGAATCAAACCACGTGTATCACGACCAGCAGAACCAGCCTCAGAACGGAATGATGGACTCATAGCGGTAAAGTAGATTGGTAGGTCTTTACCGTCAAGGATTTCATCACGGTAGTAGTTTGTCAGAGGCACTTCAGCCGTAGGAATAAGGACATAATTAGTGTCTTTCAATTCAAAAGTATCATCCTTAAATTTTGGATAATTTCCGGTACCAAACATAGAATCATGGTTAACCATGTAAGGTGTGATGACTTCCGTATAGCCTTCCTTGCCATGCTCATCCAACATGAAGTTGTAGATAGCACGTTCCAAACGAGCACCGAGTCCTTTATAGAAGAGGAAGCGAGCGCCTGTTACTTTACCGCCACGTTCCCAGTCAAGGATACCCAAGTCTTCACCAAGATCCCAGTGAGCTTTTGGTTCGAAGTCAAACTCGCGCGGAGTCCCCCAACGACGGACTTCCACATTGTCATCTTCATCAGCTCCAACAGGAACGCTGTCGGCAGGGATGTTTGGAAGAGTAGTGGTAAATTCTGTCAATTTAGCATCGATGTCCGCCAATTCAGCATCCAAGGCTTTGACTTCAGCAGATAGGGTTTGCATTGCAGCAATCTTGTCATCGGCATTTTCCTTGTTACGCTTAGCTTGGGCAATCTCAGCAGAAACTGTGTTACGTTCTGCTTTTAGAGTTTCAACCTTGACCAAGATGTCACGACGTTTAGCATCGATATCTTTCATCTCATTTAAGACAGCAGCATCTACACCACGTGTAGCTAATTTTTCAGCAACAGCATCAAAATCTGTGCGAATACGTTTAATATCTAACATAAGAACTCCTTTATGAAAAAAGCACACCTGACAAAGCGTTGGAGTGGCAGGGCCACGGTTCCATCCAACTTCACAGGTGTGCACTTGATTGTGTATGTAATTGTTACTAACGGTAGAATTTCACCTATCCCTCCTATCTGCTCGCAGCACCCGCAGACTTTCTGAAAGAAGGAGATAACCTACTTATCCGTTGCTATGATTATACTAAAGTTTCTACTTTTTTGCAAATAGATTTTTAAGTTTTTGTCCAATGGTCTGGAGTAGAGTCGGAAGTTTCACAACCTTATCGTTTCCTAATTTTTCACGAGCGATTTTGAGGATAGTCCCAGAGTCTTTTGAGGCAAAGAGGAATTTTCCTTGATCAGTGAAGACTTCAAAGTGACGGCTGATTTTGCGGCCACTTACGTTGGCTCCGATTTGTTGAATGCTGGACCAAGGGATTTGGATATATTGTTCGACATTGACATCAGGATAAAACTCTAAGGCTTGATCACCAACTAGAAATTTTCCAACTTTTCCAGAGATAGAGAGGTAAGATGTCCCAGTAGTTTGGAGGTCAATGACTTGATTGAGTGATTGGGCCATGATTAGTCTTCCTTACTTTCACCGAAAAAGGCATGATAGAGAGCCTTGATAGCTGCTTTTTCTTGCTCTTTATTGACAACAAACATGATGGAAACTTCACTTGAACCTTGGGACATCATCTGGATGTTGATTTTATTCTCAGACAAAGCACGTGTTGCAGTAGCAGTTACCCCGATATGGCTCTTCATCTTTTCTCCAACAATCATAATGATGGAAAGGTCATGTTCGATTTCAGCATGGTCCACTTCTGCCTTTTGAACGAGTTGACGTAGAATTTCTTCTTCTTTGATAGGAGTCAATTCGCGGGAGCGGAGGATGATTGAAAGATCGTCGATACCTGTAGGCATGTGTTCCCAACCGATGTTGAGGTCCTCAAGGATTTGCAGAACCTTGCGACCAAACCCGACTTCGCGGTTCATGAGGTATTTTGACATGTTGATGCTGACGAATCCTGAGTCACCCGCAATCCCTACTACTGGGAATTTATCACTACTGTGTTCTAAAACAATGCGTGTTCCTGGGTGGTCAGGGTTGTTGGTATTCTTGATGACAAGAGGAATTTTTCCTCGGTAGGCAGGAAGAAGGGCTTCGTCATGAAGAACTGAAAATCCAGCGTAAGCCAACTCACGCATTTCACGGTAGGTTAATTCAGGAATGGAGTGTGGTTGGTGGATAATACCAGGATGGGCAGCAAAGATACCATCTACGTCTGTAAAGTTCTCATAGAGATCAGCCTTAACACCTGCTGCAATGATAGAACCTGTGATATCTGAACCTCCACGTGAAAAAGTACAGATTTGATTTTCCTTAGTCACACCAAAGAAACCAGGGATGACAAGGACTTCGTTGCTATCAGCCAAGCCTTCAATCTTATCATAACTAGATGGAATGATACGTGCGTTTCCAGGTTCACTTGTGACAACGATCCCAGCTTCTCTTGGGTGAACATAGCGTGCATCGATACCGTTTTGGTTAAAGTAGGCTGCAATCAATTTGGCATTGTTATTTTCTCCAGCCGCTAGGAAGGTATCATAGAGAAATTCATTGTCCTCTATAGGAAGAGTTGCCAAGGCCCGAATACTTTTAGAGATTTTTTCTAAAACAGCAGGTTTTAACCCAAGTTCACTAACCATAGCGGCATAACGGTCAATGATCCAGCTTTGGCTAGCACTGATGTCATTTCCAGCCACATAGTCGCGATAGTATTTAATCAAGGCATCAGTTACCTTGGTATCTTCAGCATTGCGTTTGCCGGGTGCAGAAACGACTACAAAACGGCGTTCTTTATCACTTTTAACGATGTTTAAGACTTTTTCTAACTGACCAGCAGAGGCAAGCGAGCTTCCGCCAAATTTTACAACCTTCATAAGGACTCCTCAAGTAAGTATTTTATACGATTATAGCAGAAAGAGGGGCATTTTTCAATGAAGAAAATAACTTCCTATTATAATAGAAGAAAACACTAACTTATTTTGAAAAGCGATAACCGTTTAAAAGTAAGGGTGTCAAATTTTACTCACACTCATAAATGATGGGTAAATAATCAGCTGAGACACTTTCCTTTAGTTTTTCCTTGCCTCTTTATCCAAAAAAAGGTATACTTTGATGATAAAACAATTTTATTGCCTTACAAAATAAAAGGAGAAGCTATGAATCATATCTTATATCAGATCGTAGATGATCTGGCTATCATTACTTTGAATCGTCCCGAAGTGGCAAATGGTTTCCATATCCCAATGTGTGAGGAAATTTTAGAAGCTTTGACTCTAGCGGAGCAGGATCAAGCTGTGCAGTTCATCTTGATTAATGCGAATGGGAAGGTCTTTTCAGTTGGAGGAGACTTGGTTGAGATGAAACGCGCAGTAGACGAAGATGATATCCCTTCTTTGAATAAGATTGCAGAATTAGTCAATACAATTTCTTTTAAAATCAAGCAAATTCCTAAACCTGTTTTGATGGAGGTAGATGGAGCGGTTGCTGGTGCTGCAGCAAATATGGCAGTAGCAGTTGATTTCTGTTTAGCGACTGACAAGGCAAAATTCATTCAAGCCTTTGTCGGAGTTGGATTGGCGCCAGACGCTGGTGGGATTCATCTCTTGAGTCGTAGTATCGGGGTAACACGGGCTGCACAGCTTGCCATGACAGGTGAAGCTTTGACTGCTGAAAAAGCGCTAGAATGGGGCGTGGTATACCGTGTTTGTGAAGTTGACAAATTAGAAAAAACAAGAGAACAAGTTCTGAAAAAATTAAGAAGAGGTTCAGCAAACTCATACGCAGCGATTAAAAAGTTAGTTTGGGAAAGTCAATTCAAGGATTGGCAGAATTATGCCGAATTAGAATTGAAACTACAAGAATCGTTATCTCTAACTGAAGATTTCAAAGAAGGGGTTCGAGCGCATTCTGAAAGAAGAAGACCAAAATTTACAGGAATGTGAAAAAATACTTGCACAATTTTTTGAAGTTTGTTATACTTCTTTTATCAAATGTTTTGATTGTAAAAGTTTTTTGAGGGGGAGGGAAACGATTTGGACTACCAACAAGTAAATGATTATCTAACATCTATTTTTAATAACGTCCTTGTGATTGAGGAGGTTAGCTTACGAGGTAGTCGATTCAAAGACATCTCCATCAAAGAAATGCACACGATCGATGTGATTGGGAAGTTCCCGGAGGTAACACCAAGTAAGGTTTCAAAGGAACTGATGCTAACTCTTGGGACAGTGACGACGAGTTTGAATAACCTGGAGAGAAAAGGTTATATTGAGCGTATTCGTTCTGACCAAGACCGTCGAGTGGTCTATCTGCATTTGACAAAGAAAGGTCGTTTGGTTCACCGCCTTCATAAACGGTTCCACAAGGCTATGGTCGAAAAAATCATCGATGGCATGAGCCCTGAGGAAAAAGAAGTCATGGGCAGAGGCTTAACGAACCTTTATCAATTTTTGGAGGATTTGAAATAATGGCTTTTGCAAAAATAAGCCAGGTTACTCATTATGTTCCAGAGCAAGTGGTCACTAATCATGACTTAGCCCAAATCATGGACACAAGCGATGAGTGGATTTCAAGTCGGACAGGAATTAAACAGAGACATATCTCAAAATCAGAGTCTACCAGTGATTTGGCGACAGAAGTAGCTAAGAGCTTGTTGGCTAAAGGGAGCTTAACAGCGGATCAGATTGATTTTATCATTGTAGCGACGATTACCCCAGACTCGATGATGCCTTCCACAGCAGCTCGAGTTCAGGCAAATATCGGAGCGCACAGAGCTTTCGCCTTTGATCTGACAGCAGCTTGCAGTGGTTTTGTATTCGCTCTTTCAACTGCAGAAAAATTTTTAAGTTCTGGACAGTTCAAAAAAGGGATTGTTATCGGGGCTGAGACCTTATCCAAGGCAGTTGACTGGTCAGATCGTTCAACAGCTGTTCTCTTTGGGGATGGTGCTGGTGGGGTTCTCTTGGAAGCGAGCGAAACACGTCACTTCCTTGTGGAAAGTCTCTATACGGATGGCTCTCGGAGCGAGTGTTTGACCTATGGTCAAACGGCTTTGGCTTCTCCTTTCTCAGATCAAGAAGCAGTTCCTGCTTTTTTGAAGATGGATGGACGAGCAGTTTTTGATTTTGCAAATCGTGATGTTGCTAGGTCGATCAAAGAAACCATTGAAAATGGTCCAATTGCAGCATCGGAATTGGATTATCTCTTGCTTCATCAGGCAAATATCCGCATTTTGGATAAGATGGCTAAGAAGATCGGTGTAGACCGACACAAGCTTCCTGCCAATATGATGGAGTATGGAAATACCAGTGCAGCAAGTATCCCGATTTTGCTCTCAGAGTGTGTGGAGAATGGCATGATTCGTTTAGATGGTAGCCAGACGATTCTCCTATCAGGCTTCGGTGGAGGTTTGACATGGGGCACACTCATTCTTACAATCTAGGTAATCATGTGGTAAACACATAGTTATAAATTTTTTATATTTTAAAGGAGTCCTATCATGGCAGTATTTGAAAAAGTACAAGAAATTATCGTTGAAGAACTTGGGAAAGACGCATCAGAAGTAACACTTGAATCTACTTTTGATGATTTGGATGCAGATTCATTGGACTTGTTCCAAGTAATCTCTGAAATCGAAGATGCTTTCGATATCCAAATCGAAGCAGAAGATAACTTGAAAACAGTTGGTGACTTGGTTGCCTACGTTGAAGAGCAAACAAAATAATTAACATATTACTAGAAGGAGTAGGGGAAACCCACTCCCTCTTGTTTAGGTAATAGTTTGAAACTCAAATGATAAACTCATCGAACTATTACGTAAGCAAGGAATGATGGAGGCACTATGAAAACACGTATTACAGAATTATTGAACATTGATTATCCTATTTTTCAAGGAGGAATGGCCTGGGTTGCGGATGGTGACTTGGCTGGTGCAGTATCAAAAGCTGGTGGTCTAGGGATCATCGGTGGTGGGAATGCACCTAAAGAGGTCGTAAAGGCTAATATCGATAAAATCAAATCACTTACGGACAAACCTTTTGGTGTTAACATCATGCTCTTGTCACCTTTTGTAGAAGACATCGTTGATCTCGTGATTGAAGAAGGGGTCAAGGTGGTGACAACTGGTGCAGGAAATCCAAGTAAATATATGACTCGTTTCCATGATGCAGGAATTACAGTTATTCCTGTTGTTCCAAGTGTTGCTTTGGCAAAACGCATGGAAAAAATTGGTGCAGATGCAGTTATTGCAGAGGGGATGGAAGCCGGTGGACATATTGGTAAATTAACAACGATGACCTTGGTTCGCCAAGTTGCTGCAGCTGTTTCAATTCCAGTTATCGCAGCTGGAGGAATTGCGGACGGTGAAGGTGTCGCTGCAGGCTTTATGCTTGGTGCTGAGGCCGTTCAAGTTGGTACGCGTTTCGTAGTAGCTAAGGAATCTAACGCCCATCCAAAATACAAGGAAAAAATCTTGAAAGCGCGTGATATCGATACGACTATTTCAGCTCAGCACTTTGGACATGCTGTTCGTGCCATTAAAAACCAATTGACACGTGACTTTGAGCAGGCTGAAAAAGATGCCTTTAAACAAGAAAATCCAGATTTAGAAATCTTTGAACAAATGGGAGCTGGTGCTCTAGCTAAAGCCGTTGTTCATGGAGATGTAGAAGGTGGATCTGTCATGGCAGGTCAGATCGCTGGTTTGGTTTCTAAAGAGGAAACTGTCGAAGAAATTCTAAAAGATCTATACTATGGCGCAGCCAAAAAAATTCAAGAAGAAGCCTCTCGTTGGGCAGGAGTTGTAAGAAATGACTAAAACAGCCTTTCTATTTGCGGGTCAAGGTGCTCAGTATCTAGGAATGGGGCGTGATCTCTATGATCGTTACCCTATCGTCAAGGAAACAATTGACCAAGCCAGTCAGGTTTTGGGTTATGACCTTCGTGACTTGATCGATAAGGAAGAAACCAAGTTAAACCAGACTCGCTATACGCAGCCAGCTATTTTAGCGACTTCGGTAGCTATTTACCGACTATTAAAAGAAAAGGGTTATCAGCCGGATATGGTGGCAGGACTGTCTCTTGGGGAATATTCTGCTCTTGTAGCAAGTGGTGCCTTGGACTTTGAGGCTGCAGTTGCCTTGGTTGCTAAACGTGGTGCTTATATGGAAGAGGCTGCACCTGCAGGCTCTGGGAAGATGGTTGCCGTTCTTAATACTCCAGTTGAAGTAATTGAGGAAGCTTGTGAAACAGCCTCTAAAGTTGGAGAAGTGACTCCAGCTAACTACAACACCCCAAGCCAAATCGTTATCGGTGGTGAGGTGGCTGCAGTTGACCGCGCAGTTGAACTCTTGCAGGAAGCAGGAGCAAAACGATTGATTCCTTTAAATGTATCTGGTCCTTTCCATACAGCCCTTCTTGAGCCAGCCAGTCAGCAACTAGCTGGAGCTCTTGAGGGAGTGAGTTTCTCAGATTTTACTTGCCCTCTAGTCGGCAATACGGAAGCTACTGTTATGGAAAAAGATCGAATCCAAGAGCTCTTGACGCGTCAGGTGAAAGAACCTGTTCGTTTTTATGAAAGTATTGCTGTGATGCAGGATGCTGGTGTGACCAATTTTATTGAAATTGGTCCAGGGAAAGTCCTGTCAGGCTTTGTCAAAAAAATCGATAAAACAGCTAAGCTAGCTAACGTTGAAGACCAAGCAAGCTTGGGTGCTTTGTTAGGAAACTAATGATCCCTTCTCCCACAAAATACAACAGGAAATAGGAGAGATAGAATGCAACTTACAAACAAAAATGTCTTTGTAACAGGTTCAAGTCGTGGTATCGGACTTGCCATTGCTCACAAATTTGCCCAACTAGGCGCTAATGTAGTCTTGAATAGTCGAGGAGCAATCTCAGAAGAATTGCTAGCTGAGTTTTCAAACTATGGTGTCAAAGTAGTACCGATTTCAGGTGATGTTTCAGACTTTGCAGATGCCAAGCGTATGATAGATCAGGCGATTGCAGAACTCGGTTCTGTCGATGTCTTGGTCAACAATGCTGGGATCACTCAAGATACGCTTATGCTCAAGATGACTGAAGAAGACTTTGAAAAAGTGATTAAGATCAACTTGACAGGTGCCTTCAACATGACGCAAGCAGTCTTGAAACAGATGATCAAGGCACGTGAAGGTGCGATTATCAATATGTCTAGTGTGGTCGGTTTGATGGGAAATATCGGACAAGCCAACTATGCAGCTTCTAAAGCAGGTTTGATTGGTTTTACCAAGTCAGTTGCACGTGAAGTTGCCAATCGCAACGTACGCGTAAATGCTCTTGCACCAGGAATGATCGAATCAGATATGACGGCTGTTTTATCTGATAAGGTCAAAGAAGCGACATTGGCTCAAATCCCAATGAAACATTTCGGTCAAGCAGAACATATCGCAGATGCTACAGTGTTCCTGGCTGGACAGGATTATTTGACTGGACAAGTTCTCGCTGTTGATGGCGGACTTAGCATGTAAAAAATAAGGAAAGATATAGGTAAGACAGATGAAACTAAATCGAGTTGTAGTAACAGGTTACGGATTGACCTCTCCTATCGGAAATACTCCAGAAGAATTTTGGAACAGTTTGCAAACTGGGAAGATTGGAATTGGAGAAATCACTAAGTTTGACCACAGCGAATTTGCTGTGCACAATGCGGCAGAAGTTCAAGATTTCCCATTTGATAAATACTTTGTCAAAAAAGATACCAACCGTTTTGACAACTATTCTTTGTATGCCTTGTATGCGGCTCAAGAAGCAGTGACACATGCAAATCTTGATGTAGAAGCAATTGATAAAGATCGCTTTGGTGTTATCGTGGCTTCTGGTATTGGGGGAATTAAAGAAATCGAAGATCAGGTTATCCGTCTTCATGAAAAAGGTCCAAAACGCGTTAAACCAATGACACTTCCAAAAGCCTTGCCAAATATGGCATCAGGAAATGTTGCCATGCGCTTCGGAGCAAACGGTATCTGTAAATCAATCAATACAGCCTGTGCCTCATCAAACGATGCCATCGGTGATGCCTTCCGTTCAATCAAGTTTGGTTTCCAAGATGTCATGCTAGTTGGTGGCTCAGAATCATCTATCACTCCTTTTGCCATCGCTGGTTTCCAAGCTTTGACTGCCCTATCAACTACAGAGGATCCAACTCGTGCTTCTATCCCATTTGACAAAGACCGTAATGGTTTTGTCATGGGAGAAGGTTCAGGAATGTTGGTTCTTGAAAGCCTTGAACATGCTGAAAAACGTGGTGCAACTATCCTGGCTGAAGTAGTTGGCTATGGTAATACCTGTGATGCTTACCATATGACTTCACCTCATCCAGAAGGTCAAGGTGCGATTAAGGCTATGAAGTTGGCTTTGGAAGAAGCAGAAATTTCTCCAGAGCAAGTGGCTTACGTCAATGCCCACGGAACTTCAACTCCTGCTAATGAAAAAGGAGAAAGTGGTGCAATCGTAGCTGTCCTTGGTAAAGAAGTACCTGTATCTTCAACCAAGTCCTTTACAGGACACTTGCTTGGTGCTGCAGGGGCAGTAGAAGCCATCGCTACCATTGAAGCCATGCGTCATAACTATGTACCAATGACAGCTGGAACAAGTGAGTTATCAGACTATATCGAAGCGAATGTCGTTTATGGACAAGGCTTGGAGCAAGAAATCCCTTATGCTATTTCAAATACATTTGGTTTTGGTGGACACAATGCGGTTCTTGCTTTCAAACGTTGGGAGAATAAATAATTATGAATTTAAATGAGATCAAGGACTTGATGGCGCAATTTGACCAATCAAGTTTGAGAGAATTTTCTTATAAAAATGGAACGGATGAATTGCAGTTTAGTAAGAATGAAGCAAGAATGGCTTCTGAAGCACCAGCTCAAGTTGCTCCAGTGCCAACTACAGTAGCTGCAAATCCAGTAGTTTCTGCCCCTTCAACTCCAGTAGAGAGTGCAGTGGAAGAAGCTCCAGCACCAGCTGAAACGACGGTTGCTCCAGAGGGTGATGTCGTTGAGAGTCCACTTGTAGGGGTGGCTTACTTGGCTGCTGGACCAGATAAACCTGCCTTTGTCACAGTCGGAGACAGTGTTAAAAAAGGTCAGACTTTGGTGATCATCGAAGCCATGAAAGTCATGAATGAAATCCCTGCACCTAAGGATGGTGTGGTGACAGAAATTCTCGTTTCAAATGAAGAAATGGTTGAGTTCGGTAAAGGATTGGTACGTATCAAATGATCGATATTCAAGGAATCAAAGAAGCTCTACCCCATCGCTACCCCATGCTCCTAGTGGATCGTGTCTTGGAAGTGAGCGAGGATACCATTGTTGCCATTAAAAATGTGACCATCAACGAACCTTTCTTTAATGGTCATTTTCCACAATACCCAGTTATGCCAGGTGTTCTTATCATGGAAGCCTTGGCACAGACTGCTGGTGTCTTGGAATTGTCCAAGCCTGAAAATAAAGGGAAACTGGTCTTCTATGCTGGCATGGACAAGGTTAAGTTTAAGAAGCAAGTTGTACCAGGTGATCAATTAGTCATGACGGCTACTTTTGTCAAACGTCGTGGTACGATTGCTGTGGTTGAAGCAAAGGCTGAAGTGGATGGCAAGCTTGCGGCGAGTGGTACTCTTACCTTTGCAATTGGAAACTAAGGAGGTTCTCCATGTTTCGTAAAATTTTGATTGCCAACCGTGGTGAGATTGCGGTTCGCATTATCCGAGCTGCGCGTGAATTGGGCATTGCGACCGTTGCAGTCTATTCAACAGCTGATAAGGAAGCTCTTCACACACTCCTAGCGGATGAAGCTATCTGTATCGGACCCGGTAAGGCGACAGAATCTTATCTCAATATCAATGCGATTTTATCTGCTGCAGTCTTGACAGAAGCAGAAGCCATCCACCCAGGTTTTGGTTTTCTTAGCGAAAACTCCAAGTTTGCCACTATGTGTGACGAAGTGGGGATCAAGTTCATCGGTCCTTCTGGGGCTGTGATGGATACCATGGGAGATAAGATCAATGCGCGTGAGCAAATGATCAAGGCTGGGGTTCCAGTTATCCCAGGATCTGATGGTGAAGTTCACACGGCTGAAGAGGCCCTTGCAGTTGCAGAAAAAATTGGCTATCCAGTCATGCTTAAGGCATCGGCAGGTGGTGGTGGAAAAGGGATTCGTAAGGTTGAAAAGGCAGAAGACTTGGTCGCAGCCTTTGAGACAGCATCCAGTGAAGCTAAGGCCAATTTTGGAAATGGCGCTATGTATCTTGAGCGTGTGATTTATCCAGCTCGTCATATCGAAGTTCAGATTCTTGCAGATCAAGAGGGTCATGTTGTCCATCTTGGTGAACGGGATTGTTCACTCCAACGGAATAACCAAAAGGTCTTAGAAGAAAGCCCATCCATTGCGATTGGCAAAACCCTTCGTCATGAAATTGGTGCTGCAGCCGTTCGTGCAGCAGAGTCTGTAGGCTATGAAAATGCAGGGACGATTGAATTTCTTCTCGATGAAGCCAGTGGCAATTTCTACTTCATGGAAATGAATACTCGTGTGCAAGTTGAACACCCAGTCACAGAGTTTGTTTCAGGTGTTGATATCGTGAAGGAGCAGATTCGCATTGCTGCCGGGCAACCTTTACCTTTCAAACAAGAAGATATTGTCCTACGAGGTCACGCTATCGAATGCCGGATCAATGCGGAAAATCCAGCATTTAACTTTGCTCCAAGCCCAGGTAAAATTACCAACCTCTACCTTCCAAGTGGAGGAGTTGGATTGCGTGTAGACTCTGCAGTCTATCCAGGTTATACCATTCCTCCTTACTATGATAGTATGATTGCTAAAATCATTGTTCATGGGGAGAATCGTTTTGATGCCTTAATGAAGATGCAACGGGCACTTTATGAACTTGATATTGAAGGAGTGCAAACCAATGCAGACTTCCAGTTGGATCTGATTTCAGACCACCGAGTTATCGCTGGTGACTACGATACTTCCTTCTTGATGGAAACTTTCTTGCCAAAATACCAAGAAAAAGAATAGACTTTCAAATAGTATGAGAACTAAAAGGGGGAGTTATGGCTCTATTTAGTAAAAAGGATAAGTATATTCGGATCAATCCTAACCGTTCCGTAAGGCAGAAACCACAAGCCAAGCCTGAGGTTCCGGATGAACTCTTCTCCCAGTGTCCTGGTTGTAAACACACCATTTACCAAAAGGATCTTGGGAGCGAACGAATTTGTCCCCATTGTAGCTATACTTTCCGTATTTCAGCTCAGGAACGCTTGGATTTGACGATTGATTCTGACACCTTTGTGGAGATGTTTACGGGTATTGAAACTCAAGATCCATTAAACTTTCCTGGCTACCAGAAAAAACTAGCTAGTATGCGTGAAAAGACAGGTTTGGATGAAGCAGTACTGACTGGTACAGCTAGCATCAAGGGACAAAAAGTTGCCCTTGGGATCATGGATTCAAACTTTATCATGGCTTCTATGGGAACCGTTGTGGGTGAAAAAATCACGCGCTTGTTTGAGTATGCAACGGTAGAAAACTTGCCAGTCGTTCTCTTCACAGCTTCTGGTGGAGCCCGTATGCAAGAAGGAATCATGAGCTTGATGCAGATGGCTAAGATTTCTGCGGCAGTTCAACGTCATTCCAAGGCAGGACTTTTTTACCTAACTATTTTAACCGATCCGACAACAGGTGGGGTGACCGCTTCTTTTGCTATGGAAGGGGATATTATCCTAGCTGAGCCACAGAGTTTGGTTGGTTTTGCTGGACGTCGTGTTATCGAAAATACAGTTCGTGAGACCTTACCGGATGACTTCCAAAAGGCAGAATTTCTGCTTGAACATGGATTTGTTGATGCAATTGTCAAACGGAGAGAATTGCCTGAAACAATTGCTAAATTAGTAAGATTGCATGGAGGAAGTCGCGGATGAATATTGCAAAAATAGTCAGAGAGGCACGCGAGCAGAGTCGTTTGACCGCACTTGATTTTGCCAATGGAATCTTTGACGAGTTTATCGAATTGCATGGAGATCGCTCTTTCCGCGATGATGGTGCGGTTATCGGTGGAATTGGCTGGTTAGGTGAACAAGCAGTAACTGTCGTTGGTATCCAAAAGGGGAAGAGTCTTCATGACAACCTCAAACGGAATTTCGGGCAACCTCATCCAGAAGGTTATCGTAAGGCCTTACGCTTGATGAAACAGGCAGAAAAGTTTGGTCGTCCAGTTGTGACCTTTATCAATACGGCGGGTGCTTACCCAGGTGTTGGAGCCGAGGAACGTGGACAAGGTGAAGCAATCGCCCGAAACCTGATGGAAATGAGTGATCTCAAGGTTCCAATCATCGCGATTATTATCGGTGAAGGTGGATCTGGTGGGGCCCTAGCTCTAGCCGCAGCTAACCGTGTCTGGATGTTAGAAAACTCAATCTACGCCGTACTTAGCCCGGAAGGATTTGCCTCTATCCTTTGGAAGGATGGAAGTCGTGCTATGGAAGCGGCGGAGTTGATGAAAATCACTTCACATGAACTCCTAGAAATGGGAATCGTAGACAAGGTAATCTCAGAAGCAGGGCTGTCAAGTAAAGAACTGCTAAGTTGCGTTAAAAATGAATTGCGTGCAGAACTAGATAGGTTGCAAGAACTACCACTCGACCAACTTATCGAAGAACGTTACCAACGCTTTAGAAAATACTAAGAAAATTTAAAAGCTAGAACAATTTGTTCTAGCTATTTTGATAATAGAGCATGGATAAATATGAATACTCTAGATAAATAAGAAAATAATCAATGGTATATCCTCTATATTGCCCTAATAGAGAGTTTACCATTAGGAGAGAAAGAATGAAAAAGACAATACATTTAGGAATCTGTATGATTTTAATGTTCCTGTACATTTATTTAACGCCATTAGGGGCTATAACTCTAGCTAGGACCTTTGGTTTAGGAATGGACAGCTATATAATCTTCCTAGTTGGAGAAGTGTTGCTTATTTTCTTTTTATTCGTTTTGTGGTTGAAAAAGAAGAAGATGCTCTTTATCTTCGAGAAAAAGGGTTGGCGCTGGTCTTATCTCGCTTTCTTAGTGGCTTGCTTTCTTATCTATTCTTTTCTAAATGGATTTAGAATGCAGAATATTCGATTGATTGACAATAGCTTTATTTTCCAAGACCTTCTTTCAGAACTTTACTCAAACGGAAGAGAAACGACTCTATCAAGTCTTATATTTTTAATCTTTAACATTTCGATTGTACCTGTTGTTGAGGAGACAATCTATAGAGGTTATTTTATGAATACCTTCTTTCCGAAGTCGGAGTTTTATTTGGATGTGATTTTGTCTTCTTTCATCTTCGGGCTTAGTCACTTAGTTCTATCTCATCGTGACCCCATCAGTCTCCTAATGTATAGTATTCTTGGTCTTCTATTTGCAGTCGCTTATCGAGTTACGGGTAGTCTTCGGTTTACCATTTTTTGTCATAGTTTCTATAATGCAATTCCCTATGCTCCGTCAATCTTATTTTATATTTATTATTTGATTTTTAGATAGTAGGAAGTAAAGAAAAAGTGTTTGATAATTGTCAAACACTTTTTCTAATTTAATGGGAAGATAGAGAAATCTCTTTTATCAATTTCTTATTTCTCAATGAGTAAAGCTACCATTTAGGGTGAAAAATTGACAGTTGAGGAGATAGGCTATAAAATAGACAAAAAGATGTATACTGTAGATGTAAACTGACAAAAATTTATTTTAAGGAGCTACTTGATAGGACAGGTACAAAAACATTTACAGTTCTTTTATCTGAGGACTTAGAGCAAGTTTCAGGTGGTGGCATGATTTGGTTAGTTTATGATAGACATTGGCCTTCGCCATATGCATATAGTTTGGCGACAGAATGGAGTACAATACTGAATCATGCGACTAGACGTGCTTATGGTATTAGCTATTGATAAATTAAAGGGGTAAGTATGAAAAAACTAGGGCATTTGGGAGTCTATACATCACTGGTATTTCTATCGATTTACCTACCAGAGTTAGGGATTATGCATCTAACTAAGTTTTTAGGATGGGGGATAGATGGCTATTCTATCTTTTTAACAGTTGAAGTAATAGCTCTTTTGCTATTATTTATCTACTGGCTCAAAAAGAAAGATATGCTCTATATTTTTGAAAAAAAGGGTTCAAAGAAGTCAAGATTCTTTTACCTTGTAGTTGCTCTAGTGGCTACTTATTTTGATCGTCAATTGGTGGATGCTTTTCAGTTACAGTTTCATCACCTAATTGATAACAAGTATATCTTTCAAGACCTTCTTTCGATTCTATACTCCAATGGGCAACCAACTTTTCTATCAACTGTTCTCAGTTTTAGTTTAACAGTAATCGTCGGACCTATATTAGAGGAACTGATTCATAGAGGGTATTTTATGAATACCTTTTTCCCCCAGTCCAAGTACTATCTGGATGTTATCCTATCTGCTCTTATCTTTGGACTTAGTCATTTGATCCTAACTCACCGAGATCCTATCAGTTTGATTATTTATAGTTTAGGCGGTCTTTTCTATGCCCTTGTCTACCGTTGGACAAAGAACTTAAAAATTACCATCCTGTGCCATAGTTTTTTCAACTTTCTCATTTATGCAAAACCCATCTGGATTTTTGTTTACAATTATGTCTATTATCATTTTTTTAGATAGTGGAAGGCAAAGAAAAAAGTGTTTGATAATTGTCAAACACTTTTTCTAATTTGATGGGAAGATAGAGAAATCTCTTTTATCAATTTCTTATTTCTCAATGAGTAAAGCTACCGTTTAGGATAAAAAATTGACTTTTTTAAAAATAGCTGTTAATATAATAAAAGATATTTATGCTATAAAAATAAGTCAACAAAGATTTTTTGGAGTAAGTATGAAAAAACTAGGTCATTTGGGAGTCTATACATTACTGGTATTTCTATCAATTTATCTACTAGATTTCAGTAGTCTTTATCTGGCTAAGATGTTTGTCTGGGGTATGGATGGCTATTCTATTATTGTAGCAGTAGAGCAACTAGCTCTTTTAGGACTATTTATCTATTGGTTGAAAAAGAAAAAAATGCTCTATATTTTTGAGAAAAAGGGTTCGATAAAATCCAGATTCTTTTACCTTTTAGTTAGTTTAGTGGCTGCTTATTTTGTCCGTCAGTTGTTGAGTGCTTTTTACTTACAGTTTAGTCGCTTCATTAATAATAACTATATCTTTGAAGACCTTCTTTCGGTCCTATCCTTCAATGAGCAATCTACTATTTTAACGACTTGCTTCTCTTTTATCTCAGTTGTCATTTTGGGTCCTATATTGGAGGAACTAGTTCATAGAGGATATTTTATGAATTCCTTCTTTCCTAAGTCCAAATATTACTTGGATGTCATCTTATCTGCTCTTATTTTTGGGCTCAGTCATTTGGTATTGTCCCATCGTGACCTCATCAGTTTGATGGTTTATAGTTTTTCCGGTCTTTTCTTTGCTTTAGTTTACCGTTGGACAAAGAATCTAAAAATCACAATTCTGTGCCATTGTTTTATAAATTTTCTCATCCATGCAGACTTCATCTGGTTGTTTCTTTCTAATTTAATCTATTATCGTTTTTTTAGATAGTGAAAGGCAAAGAAAAAAGTGTTTGATCTAAGTCAAACACTTTTTTTACTGTTCTTCTTTTACAAACTGGCTGAGCAGTCCGTTGATAAAACGGGCAGATTTTTGATCTGAGAAGTCCTTTGCAAGCTCAATAGCTTCATTAACAGCAACCAGTTGCGGAGTGTCAAATGAAGTGATTTCAAAGACTCCCAAGCGAAGGAGGTTTCTCTCCACGAGCGTTAATCGCTCGATGGTCCAACCTGCTTTTAAATGCTGTGTGATTTGCTTGTCTAGTTCTTCCTTTTTAGCCTGAACACCAGAAACTAGCTCTGTCAAAAAGGCTGGAAGTTGCACATCCGTATCTTCACGATCATGAGTATAGGCGAAACGACAAGCAGTTTCGACATCCGTACCGAATTCAAGGCTCATGAGAGCTTGAAAAGCGCATTTACGGAGTTGGCGTCTAGATTCTAATAGTGGACTAGTCATTGAGGAAGTCCTCGTCAAATAGATCTTTCAATTCTGGTTTTGGTGTTTTATCTGGAACGATACCTGCAACGTGAATATTGATGGCAGTGAGTTCTACATCAGCCATATTGCGGACGGCATCTTTGACAGCTTTCTGGATAGCAACCGCTACCTTAGGAACTTTTACTCCGTACTCAAGGTAGAGATAGATATCTGCTGTGAGCTCTTCGTCCACGTTTTTAAGATAAACGCCACGGCCGAGAGAAAGTTTTGAAAGGGTATCAGACACTGATTTGTTTGAAAAAGAGTGTACACCCTCTACTTTTGCAGTAGCAATAGCAATGATTTTTTCAAGTACACGTGGGGCGATAACGATTTCGCCAAGTTGTTCTTCAATTCCCATAGAATGACCTCTTTCTAGAGATTAGGCACGAGAAACGTAAGTTCCTTCTGCAGTGTTGATAACGAGTTTTTGTCCTGCTTCGATGAAGTCTGGAACGTTTACGACAAGTCCAGTTTCCATCGTTGCTGGTTTACCAGAACCTGTAACAGTAGCACCTTTGATAGATGGTTGAGTTTCTGCAACTGTCAATTCGACAGTAGTAGGAACGGTAACACCAATCACTTCAGTTCCGTAGAATTGGATCTTCACATCAGAGTTTTCAAGGATGTAAAGCAATTCGTTTTCAACGTTGACAACAGGAATTTCGTATTGGTCGTAAGTTTCTGTGTTCATGAAGTAGGCTGTGTCATCCATTTTGTACAAGTATTGAGCTGGGACAGTCTCGATGATGGCTTGTTCAAATTTTTCCTCTGGACGGTAGCTTGTGTCAAATGTAGAACCAGTACGGACATCACGCAATTTCATACGCATGATTGTGTTTCCTTTACCTGGTTTGTGGTGGCTAGCTTCCAAAACGCGGATCAATTTTCCGTCAGCTGTTTCAAAGGTCATACCAGCCTTTAATTTACTTGCTTCAATCATGTTTTTACCTCTTTAATAAAATAATTTACTCTTTATTGTACCATAAAAGACAACATTACTCAAATGTCAGAAGGAGCTTAATTAGTTGACTGGTACGATATTTCCATCTTCGTCTTTGGTAACGAGGACGTATTTTCCATCGACTTCGATGTAAAAATTCTTGCTGGCAGTTT
This sequence comes from Streptococcus sp. GP0011, assembly GCF_030546305.1. Taxonomy (GTDB): domain Bacteria; phylum Bacillota; class Bacilli; order Lactobacillales; family Streptococcaceae; genus Streptococcus. The sequence continues at coordinate 123,152 of NZ_JAUONR010000004.1, forward strand.
GTCCAGTGTTTTGAGCTGGTGCTTGATTTTGAACTTGTTGGCTTAGTTGACCACCCAGAGTTTGGCCAAGATTCATGCCCATAAACATGTTCATCCCATTGCCATTCCCTTCGTTGGCAGCTGCAGCAATAAGCGCTTCGTTACGAGCACGGCGTTCTTCGATTTCAATCGTGTTGTACTTCATTGCCACGAGCTCACTATCAAGCTTGCGAACGATATCAAGACTTTCTTGGTCGTAGCTGAGGTCTTCAAGCAAGATGTTAGTTGCTTCAATCCCGTAGAGACCTGTCCAAACCTTGTTGACCTCTTGTTTAGCGAGTTCGTTAAAGGTGTCTTGATTGGCATTGAGGCTATAGATATCTACCTTGTTTTCGTTGGTGTATTTGGCAATGGCAATCGCGATTTTCGGTGCGATATTTTGACGGAGCGTTCCTTGAGCTACATCTTGGAGAGTAAATGGCTGTCCGTCAGTAATTTGACGGCTAACAGAACTCACGTAGAAGAGGACTGGATCTGCTATTTTTACATCAAACAAGCCGTAGAAACGGATATTGAGTAGTTGTTGGTAACGTTCGCTGAAGTATTCGACCGCATTTTGTGTGCCGAACTTATTACCTGCAATAGGTTGCATGCGGATAAAGATGATTTCCTGTTGGGTGATGACTTGTCCACCGAAAGAGAAACGGTTTTTAAAGTTTTCCCAAGTGCCTTTTATACCACCTTTTTCAAGGAGCCAGGCGTTATCACCAGCTTGCCATTCGTGGCTACCAGATTCAAGGACCTCACCAAGGAAGGTACCATTGTTTACCAAAACAGCAGTATAACCTTGAGGAACGATAACCACACTGCCATCTGACAAGAGGCCTGTGTTTTGATTGCTGTGACGAGAACGTCCATCTGGATCTTTTGTAAGCAATTGCCCCTTGATGGCCAAGGCATCGCCAGAGACATTGTCTGGAAGGACAATGGCTTCCTTGAATTTACTATCATTAAAACTATTTAAGCCTGCTGATAAGGCTGCACGTATAAATCCCATAATTCCTCCTAATTATAAAGCTCGTCTTCATCCACAACATCATAGGTATCGAGTACCCATTGGTTTGGACTGCGAGAGAGATTGGCACCACAGTAGTCGCACTCGCTAACTGCAGAGATTTTCAAAGGGGCGCCACAGTTTGGACAGTGGTCGCTCACAACTTGGTCTGGATTGACTGCTTGCGTTTGGCTACCGTGTTGACGGATAAAGTTTAATTGATACACGGTGAAGAGATCTTTTTTAGGGTCTCCTTCAATGACACGGCGAGTCTCATCGTCAATGACATAGTCTCGTAAAATTGATGATAGAATCACCACTAAGGTATCGTTTCCGTCAGGATTTTCAATGAACTCCTTGATGCGAACATTTTCGATACAAACTTTCTCTAAAACATTAGTTGTTTTAGCACGAATATGGTCTTCGAGTTGGGCACTGTGTTGGGAGTAGAGACTGGTACTTTCTAAAGCGCGGACAGAGTTCCAATTTTTCTCAGTCCAGGCAACCTGCAATTTAAGGTAGACTTCCTTAACCCAAGATGTGAAAGCTTCCGCGTCAAAGTTTGGATCTCCGTATTTCACAAGACTAATGGCCCGTGTGTTGTGTTCAACTCGACGATGGAGCGTTTGAGAATCATTACTAGTGTCTGTTGAACTTGAATCTTCTGAGTTATTCTTCGAGGCTTTAAAGATACTAACTAGGAAAACTCCTGCGACAATCAGGAATACCAATCCCATTTCGAATGAGTTGGTAGAGCTACTAGAGGATGATCCGTATCCAGAGCGGTAGTAGTGGTAGGATGATCCGCCAGAACGACTTCCACCTCCACTTGAGCGGCTACTGCTGCGGCTGCTCCCTCCACTTCTGGAATGTCCGACACCCGCATCAACGATTTGAGGCACGGATAGAAAAACAAGTAATAAACAGGTCATTAAAAGAGCGTAAAACTTTTTCATGTGTCTCCTAACTATATGATTGAAAAGGTAGAATTCTGAATTCGAATGATTATTAAACTATTTAATAACCTTTAAAAATCATCTAAGATATACTAGGCGTTATTTACTAGCATTTAGCTTCTTTATGGAATGGCGTTCGATGAGCCATCCCACAATCCATCCTATTGCTAGCAAGTAATTTTCAAAAGCACCGATAGCATTTACAGGAGAGTGATACTCCATATAATTGAGTAAGTGATTTGTTCCTATTCCAATTCCGCCAATAATGAGAGCAAGAAGTGCGATTCGTAGATAGAACCAATCGTATTTAATATTGATAGCGAGAATAATAATCAATACAGCTAAATTCCATATTCCAATTTCTCGTTGCCAACCAGCAGATATTCCGTACCCGGAGTGGCTTCCCATGTACGATGGAAAGAAAATTTGTAGTATAGAAGCGCCTAACATAGCGATGATGACTAAGACAAATAGCAATCGTAAAAATTTGTTCATTTATTCTCCTTGTCTCATTCTCGTCTTAAAAGTAGAAAAAAGTGTATAAAGAGTAAATTACTCACTTTCTTTCAACTTCGCCAATTCCTGTGCAAGGAGTTTAAGGGCAACTTGTGGATTGGCTTGGCCTTTGGTTGCTTTCATAAGGAATCCTGTGAAGGCCTTGTCTGCGTTGCGTTTGCCTGACTTGAAGTCGGCAACGGCAGCTTCGTTATCAGCAAAGACTTGGTGGATGATTGGAATCAGAACATCTGGATCTGAGATTTGGACCATACCTGCTTTTTCCACGTATTCACGCGCGCCACCACCATTTTTAGCTAGGTGGACAAAGACTTTCTTGGCAATCTTAGAAGAGATCGTGCCGTCTTCGATGATGGCAATCATTTCTACCAAGTTTTCTGGTGTCAATTCGATTTGTTCTAGTGTTTTACCTTCGGCGTTCAAGAACTGAGCAACTTCACCTTGGAGCCAGTTAGAAACTTGTTTGGCATCGCCACCGAGTGCAACAGCTTTTTCAAAGAAGTCAGAAGTGACCTTATTTGCAGTCAACTGACTAGCATCGTAGTCTGACAAGCCAAGGTCAGCAACGTAGCGTGCACGGCGTTCCTTTGGAAACTCTGGCAGTTCAGTACGCATTTCCTCAATCCACTCGTCTGAAATTTCAAAGAGTGGGAGGTCTGGTTCTGGGAAGTAGCGGTAGTCTGCAGCGCCTTCCTTAACACGCATGAGGATGGTTGCTTTGTTGGCTTCATCGTAACGGCGTGTTTCTTGGCGGATTTGACCACCTGAGCGAAGGATTTCAGCTTGACGTTGGACTTCGTATTCGAGACCTTTGCGAACGTTTGAGAAGGAGTTGAGGTTTTTCAACTCAGTCTTGGTACCGAATTTTTCTTGACCATAAGGACGAAGCGAGATGTTAGCATCCACACGCATCGAACCTTCTTCCATCTTAACGTCAGAAATACCAGCGTACTGGATGACTTCCTTGAGGGCAGTTAGATAAGCATAGGCTTCTTCAGGAGAACGCATGTCGGCTTCAGACACGATCTCAATCAAAGGCACCCCTTGGCGGTTGAGGTCTACATAAGAGTAGCCATCTGTACCGTGGGTGTTTTTACCAGCATCTTCTTCCAAGTGGGCGCGTTCAATACCGATTTTCTTAGTCGTACCATCTTCTAGCTCCACTTCAATCCAACCATTGTAACCAATTGGCTCATCAAACTGAGAAATTTGGTAGGCTTTTGGATTATCAGGATAGAAGTAGTTCTTGCGGTCAAAGTGCATCTTCTTGTGGATGTCCATGTTGAGGGCAAGAGCGGCCTTGATACCAGCATCGACAACACCCTTATTGAGAACTGGCAGAACTCCTGGAAAAGACCAGTCAATCACGTTGGTGTTGGCATTTTGGTCATTTCCAAAGTGGGCAGAAGTAGGTGAGAAGATTTTTGAATTGGTGTTGAGCTCTACGTGGACTTCAAGTCCAATGACTGTTTCAAAGTTCATTAGTTGTCACCTCCAAAAATCACGGGTTGTTGTTTGTGGTAGTCTGTTGTTGCTTCAAAGGCAGCAGCAGCTTGGTAAATGGTTTCCTCAGAGTATTTAGGACCAATCAATTGGAGACCGACTGGTAGACCTTGAGAGAATCCAGCAGGAACTGAAATTCCTGGGAGACCAGCCAAGTTGACTGGGATGGTCAAAAGGTCAGCCAAGTACATGGCAACGGGGTCATGGTTGAGGGAGTCCAAGTCATAGGCAACGCTTGGTGCAGTTGGTCCCAAAATCAAGTCGTAATCCGCAAAGACTTTTTCGAAATCTTGGATGATAAGGGTACGAACCTGACCAGCTTTCTTGTAGTAAGCATCGTAGTAACCTGATGAAAGGCTGAAAGTACCTAGCATGATACGGCGTTTCACTTCTTCACCGAAACCTTGGCTACGGCTGTTTACATAGATTTCGTCAAGGTTGGTCGCATCTTCTGCACGATAGCCATAACGGATACCGTCAAAACGTTGCAAGTTTGATGAGGCTTCTGATGAAGCGATGATGTAGTAAACGGCAACACCGTATTTAGAGTGAGGAAGGCTAACTTCTTCAACGATAGCACCGAGTTTTTCAAAGTGTTTAGCGGCATTCAGAATAGTTTCCTTAACCTCTGGGTCAATTCCTTCACCGAGGTATTCCTTAGGCAAAGCAATTTTCATGCCCTTGATGTCTTGGCCGATTTTTGAAGTAAAGTCGGCAATGCGGATAGGAGCAGAAGTAGAGTCTTTGGCATCTTCGCTAGCAATAGCGTTGAGCAAGAGGGCATTTTCCTTAACAGTTGGTGCAAAAGGTCCGATTTGGTCTAATGAGCTACCGAAGGCAATGAGACCGAAACGAGAAACTGTTCCATAGGTTGGTTTGAGACCAACGATTCCGTTGAAGGCAGCAGGTTGGCGGATAGAACCACCAGTATCAGAACCAAGTGACAAGCGGACTTGTCCTGAAGCTACGGCTGCGGCAGAACCACTTGATGAACCACCAGGAACCTTGGTCTGGTCCCAAGCATTTTTAGTAGCACCATAGTGTGAAGTCTCACCAGAACCGCCCATGGCAAACTCGTCCATGTTGGTTTTCCCAACAATAATCATGCCTTTAGCTTTTGCATTGGCAACGGCTGTCGCATCAAAGATAGGCTCGTAGTTGTAGAGCATTTTTGAGGCTGCGGTTGTGAGGATGCCGTCAGTAGAAATATTATCCTTAACTGCCAGTGGAATTCCTGAAAGGACATTATCCGCGTCGATTCCAGCTTCATCAATAGCTTTAGCTTGAGCAAGGGCTTGTTCTTCAGCGATAGTGACAAAAGCATTGATAGCTTTCTCGCGAGACTTGATATCTTCAAGCGTGGCCTGTGTCAATTCAGTAGCTGAAATCTCCTTAGATACAAGGAGATTGTGCAAGTCTTCAATCGTTTTGTTATTAAAAGTCATTAGGCATCTCCTCCATCATCTAGGATAGCTGGCACCTTGATATAGTAGTTTTCTTTTTCAGGTACGTTTTTAAACAAGCGGTCACGGTCTGTTCCTTCTTCGGCCACATCAGGGCGGAGTACGGTCTTGCGATCAGCCATGGTTGTAGTAGGTACGACACCAGTTGTGTCGACTTCGCCCAGCAATTCAACCATGTCAACAATTTTAGACAAGGTTGTTGCAAAAGCAGCAGTTTCTTCTTCAGAGAATTTTAATTTTGAAAGATTGGCAACGTGTGTTACCTCTTCTTGCGTAATTTTCATCTTGCATCCTTTCGTGAAATGATGATTTTTAGTCTGTTCTATTTTACCATATTTTCCTATAAATAAGGGAGCCAAACTGAAAAGAAATAGAAATTGAAAAATCGCTTTTAATTCGCTATAATGGTTAAACTAGAGAATAGAAAAAATAAGAGTTAGGATAGAAATATGTTCCATCAATTTATCACCAGAACTCAGACAGTCCCTCCTCCCATTTCGCTCTTTTGGTATGGGATTATGATGCTCCTATTAGTGCTTTGTATTTATGGAGCGCTTGTTTATCACAAAAATCCGAAATTTGTCCGCTTGTTTAAGGGGATTCAGATCCTCCAGTTACTAGCCCTATATAGCTGGTATGTTGGTTTTGGGATTCCATTTTCTAATATCCTTCCATTTTACCATTGCCGTTTGGCTATGTTTGCGGTGGTTTTCTTGCCAGATAAATGGCGGAGCAAGCAATATTTTGCCCTCTTAGGAGCAAGTGGAGCGGTCTTTGCTTTGGTTTACCCTGTTTTTGACCCCTATGATTTCCCCCATATCACCAGTTTTTCATTTTTGATTGGGCACTATGCCCTTCTAGTGAATTCCTTGGTTTACTTGATGAATCACTATGACAAGACCTTGCTCAAGAAATATATGATTGTGGCCTATACCTTTATTCTCAATCTCTTTCTAGTTGGGGTTAATCAGGTAACGGGTGGAAATTATGGTTTGTTAAACAAGACACCTTTTATTCCAGATGCGCCCTTGTGGTTAAAATACCTTCTTGTGTCCGTCATCCTCTCACTGGCTCTGGTTCTCTTTGATATCTTGTTCAAGAAACGGTGGAAAAAGAGAAATCAGACACAATCTGTGCTCTAGCTTGCCTTTTCATCGGATAAGCAATTGAAAAACTCCCCAAAATCCGCTATAATTGAGAGTTGAAAGGAATGGCAAAATCCAATGTAAACATCATTCTTAGCTACTGAAACAACTAAAAATAGAAAATCAAAGAAAGAGAACTTATGACTATTCAAGAAGAAATTAAGAAACGTCGTACTTTTGCTATCATCTCCCACCCGGACGCCGGGAAAACAACCATCACTGAGCAGTTGCTCTACTTTGGGGGCGAGATTCGTGAGGCTGGTACGGTTAAAGGAAAGAAAACAGGGACTTTTGCCAAGTCTGACTGGATGGATATTGAGAAACAGCGTGGGATTTCGGTCACGTCATCAGTTATGCAGTTTGACTATGATGGCAAGCGCGTGAACATCCTCGATACACCAGGGCACGAGGACTTCTCAGAAGATACCTATCGTACCTTGATGGCGGTGGATGCTGCGGTCATGGTCGTGGACTCTGCCAAGGGTATCGAGGCCCAAACCAAGAAATTGTTTGAGGTTGTGAAGCACCGTGGCATTCCAGTCTTTACCTTTATGAACAAGCTGGACCGTGATGGTCGTGAGCCACTGGACCTCTTGCAAGAACTAGAAGAAGTCCTTGGCATTGCGAGCTATCCTATGAACTGGCCAATCGGGATGGGGAAAGCCTTTGAAGGCTTGTATGACCTTTATAACCAACGCTTGGAGCTCTATAAAGGGGATGAGCGTTTTGCCAGTCTGGAAGAAGGGGATAAGCTCTTTGGAAGCAATCCTTTCTACGCTCAGGTTAAGGACGACATCGAACTGTTGCAAGAAGCAGGAAATGAATTTTCAGAAGAAGCTATTCTTGCAGGAGAACTGACTCCGGTCTTCTTTGGTTCAGCCCTCACTAACTTTGGGGTGCAGACCTTCCTTGAGACCTTCCTTAAGTTTGCTCCAGAACCACATGGCCACAAGAAAACAGATGGCGAAATTGTGGATCCTTATGACAAGGATTTCTCAGGATTTGTCTTTAAAATCCAAGCCAACATGGACCCTCGTCACCGTGACCGTATCGCCTTTGTTCGTATCGTATCAGGTGAATTTGAGCGTGGAATGAGTGTCAATCTGCCTCGTACTGGTAAGACTGCCAAACTATCGAATGTGACTCAGTTTATGGCTGAAAGTCGTGAAAATGTGACCAATGCCGTGGCAGGTGATATTATCGGGGTTTACGATACCGGTACTTATCAGGTTGGAGATACCTTGACGGTTGGAAAAAACAAGTTTGAGTTTGAACCACTGCCAACCTTTACCCCTGAGATTTTCATGAAAGTTTCTGCTAAGAACGTTATGAAACAAAAATCCTTCCACAAGGGTATCGAACAATTGGTGCAAGAAGGAGCCATTCAGCTTTACAAGAATTACCAAACTGGTGAGTACATGCTAGGAGCTGTCGGGCAACTCCAGTTTGAAGTCTTTAAGCACCGCATGGAAGGCGAATACAATGCGGAAGTAGTCATGAGCCCGATGGGTAAAAAGACCGTTCGTTGGATCAAGCCTGAGGACTTGGATGAACGGATGTCCTCAAGCCGCAATATCTTGGCCAAAGACCGTTTCGACCAACCAGTCTTCCTCTTTGAAAATGACTTTGCCCTCCGCTGGTTTGCGGATAAGTATCCAGACGTAGAGTTGGAGGAAAAAATGTAACTCAGCACCAACAATTGGAATTAAAGTTCCTAATTGTTGGACGCTAGTCGCTATTTGGCGAACTAGCTAACTGCCTTACTAATTCATCGGCGAAAAATAATCGTTTTCGCCTCTTCGTGTCGTAGATTACGGCTATTAATTAGTATGGCATTTTGCTTAAATGCATCTTAAGAAAAGTCCTCGAATGGTTTTGATTCGTGGATTTTTTCTATATTTTGAATAAAAATTAATTCCCTGCTTAATTGGAATTATTTGCTCAAATTTTAAAGTATTTATAAATGGTTAAAAACAAATAAAATATATTAACAGAACAATAAAATAAGGATTATATTGAAAAAACAGAATAGATTTGAAATCAAGTTATTTTTGAAATCATTTTCTTTCTTTAGGACATATTATAGATATTGAATTGTCGGTATATTTGGTATATAATAAGGAGATAGTATTTTATAGGTGAATAGATCTTTTTCAAGTTGAGGGGATGAACATGTTTTTTAGACGCCAGAAGGGTGAATATAGAGAAACAGACCGTGTGACACGGTACAAATTAATCAAATCAGGGAAGCATTGGCTACGGGCCTCGACTTCCCTTTTTGGCTTATTTAAGGTGATGCGTGGAAGTGCGGATGCGAGCCAAGTAAAGACAGAAATGGTTGAAAAGCAAGGAGGTCAGAAGTTGACCGGCTTGGATGTCTTGAAAGGGATAGCAGCTACGGGTACGATTTTAGGTGGTTTTGCTGCGACGCAAACGCGTGTTTATGCCAATGATGCAGTCGCTGTTGAAAAGACTGTCGAATCAAAAGATACCCTGGCGACGAGAGATTCAGTAGTGCTAGGGACGACACAGGATCATCAAGATGCTGCTAGCTTGTCTTTGTCTACCAGTCAAAGCCAGTCATTGTCAGAATTCAATTCGCAGAGCGCCAGTCAATCTGCCTCTACGAGCCAGTCTATCAGTGCCTCAAACTCTTCTAGCGTGAGCCAGTCGATGAGCCAATCTGCTTCCACTAGTCAATCCTTGGCAAACAGTCAAAGTGTAACTGCTAGTTCAAGTGAATCCCTTGGGACACAAAATCAAGCGAATAGTAATCTGTCAGAGAGAGCTTCAGTTGGTGTTCAAAGTCAGTACCAAGCAAGTGAGTCAGCTCGGGAGACAGTGAAAGAATCACAACCTTCAAAAGAATTAAAAGCAGTTGATTTTTCTACAGAATCCTTGCCTCAAAGTCAGTCTGGTCGTGTAAAGAATGAAGGTGTGACGGCTGAATCGAGTTTCACAATGACTTCTGTAGCCTTGACAGAAAAGCAAAGTGAAGAAAAACGGAAGAAATTAGAGGCCTTGTCTGCTGAGATTGGGCAGTTTCTAGCTCAAGCTCAGGGGCTTCCAAACTCGGATGAGGCGATCACGAAGGCTAGTCTAGCGAAGAATGAGATAGCAGAAGTCTTGAAAGGGGAAGCTTCTGACCTTGCCCCTATCCTACAAAAAGCTATAGAAGCTCGAAATAGTATTGCAAATGCTGTGTTACGTGCCAAGTCTGGACTTCGTGACAGCAGAAACGGACAAGCTTTGACCCAAGCTTCAAATACCGCTAGCTTCAGAGCTGCTAGGGATACAGAGAAGCCAGAACTTCAGAAAATAACCGTTACAGGTGGCGCAGTTCTAGAAGGACAAAAATTTAAAATTTATCGAGAAGAAAATTTTTCTGGGACCATTGAGTTTACTGATAACAGTGGTCGAATTGAACATGCAAAATTTGTTCCTACTGCTGTTCCCGCGGCCTATCCGGCTACTTCAACTGTTGTCTCATTCACTACGAGTAATGGTCAAAGTATCAGTATGATTGTTCCGACAAATAAACTAGCCAAAGATGGAAATGCTACAGCATCAAATCCTTTCACCGTTTCAATCACGGGTTCTGTTGGAAAAAATCAAGCAGTAAATAGTTTGTGGACTCGTTATGTTTTCACCTATGATCAGGAAGGTAATTTTAGCGGAAATACTACTGACGTAGGTCTTGTAAAAGATTTAACAGCCAACCCTGCCGCAATTCAATTTGAAGTCCATGCTCAGTCTGAAAAGTACGAACCAGCTATCAATGCTGAGGTGAATCGAAACTTTACTCTAACGGCCAATTCAGGGACTGTTTCTGTTGGTGAAGCCAGTCAGTACATCACGAATGCTACAGGGACACCAGAATTACCTACTACAGGAATTACTAAGGGAACTAGAACAACCTATACTTGGAAATCTGGAACCAATACGAATTTGTCTGCTGGTCGGCATACTTTGACAGCGGTGGTAACTTATCCAGATGGAAGTACGGATGAAATTGACGTGAGCTTTACTGTGCGCCCTCAGACGCCAAGGATAGAGAATCAATATCTTAACGAAAAAGGTGGGCTCTCAAATCAAGCGATTACGGTAGATGGGGTTGCTCCAGATGGGACTGTTACTCTTACAATTGCAGGGGAGACGTTCACCAAACAAGCAACGGTGAGCTCGACTAGTGTAACCTTTACTGCAAATGAGCTGAAGAAGGTATATGATCGTAATGGAGGACGACTTCCTAGTGGACCGGTGACTGCAAGTACGACAGTGGATGGTTTGGTTTCAGATACATTTAATGGACAAATCACGCCAAATCAAGCGTCAATTTCAGTAAGTAATAGCCAGTCTGCCTCGGTGAGCTCGAGTGAGTCAGCCTCGGTGAGCTCGAGTCAGTCAGCGTCTGCAAGTTCGAGTCAGTCCGCTTCAGCGAGTGCGAGTCGATCAGCTTCAGTGAGCGCAAGTCAGTCTGCTTCAGTAAGTTCGAGCCAATCAGCGTCAGCGAGTGTCAGCCAATCCGCTTCAGTGAGCGCAAGTCAGTCTGCTTCAGTAAGCTCGAGTCAATCCGCATCTGCAAGTTCGAGTCAATCCGCTTCAGTGAGCGCGAGTCAGTCAACTTCAGTAAGTTCGAGCCAATCAGCATCCGTGAGCGCCAGTCAATCAGCGTCTGTAAGCACAAGCCAATCCGCTTCAGCCAGCGCGAGTCAATCGGCTTCAGTAAGCTCAAGTGAATCCGCTTCAGTCAGCTCGAGTCAATCTGCGTCGGCAAGCTTAAGCCAGTCCGCATCAGTAAGTTCTAGTCAATCCGCCTCAGTGAGCGCCAGTCAATCTGCATCAGCAAGTGCTAGTCAATCCGCTTCAGCCAGCGCGAGCCAATCCGCTTCAGTGAGTGCAAGTCAGTCAGCATCGGTAAGTTCGAGCCAATCCGCTTCAGCCAGCGCTAGTCAATCCGCTTCAGTGAGCGCAAGTGAATCTGCGTCAGCCAGCGCTAGCCAGTCCGTATCGGTGAGTGCTAGTCAATCAGCCTCAATGAGCGCTAGTCAGTCTGCATCAGTAAGTTCGAGTCAATCCGCATCCGTGAGCGCTAGCCAGTCAGCTTCAACTAGTGCTAGTCAATCAGTATCTGTAAGTTCGAGCCAATCAGCTTCAGCAAGTTCGAGTCAGTCCGCTTCAGTGAGCGCTAGCCAATCTGCATCTGCAAGCTCCAGCCAGTCAGCTTCGGTAAGCTCAAGCCAATCCGCTTCAGTAAGCTCAAGCCAGTCAGCATCTGCAAGTGCAAGTGAATCCGCTTCAGTAAGTTCGAGCCAATCCGCTTCAGTGAGTGCTAGCCAATCCGCTTCAGCGAGCGCCAGCCAGTCAGTCTCAATAAGCGCAAGTCAGTCTGCATCTGCAAGCTCGAGTCAGTCCGCTTCAGTAAGTTCGAGTCAGTCCGCATCAGTAAGCGCAAGTGAGTCAGCCTCAGCCAGCGCAAGTCAATCTGCGTCTGCAAGCTCCAGCCAGTCCGCATCAGTAAGCACAAGTGAATCGGCTTCAGTAAGTGCCAGCCAGTCCGCTTCGGTAAGTGCTAGTCAGTCAGCGTCAACGAGTGTGAGCCAATCTGCCTCAGTAAGCTCCAGCGAATCTGCTTCAGTGAGCGCCAGTCAATCAGCTTCAGTGAGCTCGAGTCAGTCTGCATCGGTAAGTTCGAGCCAATCCGCTTCAGCGAGCGCTAGTCAATCCGTCTCAGTAAGCTCAAGCCAATCCGCTTCAGTGAGCGCAAGTGAATCAGCATCAGCGAGCGCAAGTGAATCTGCTTCCGTAAGCTCTAGTCAATCCGCATCAGCGAGCGCGAGCCAGTCTGCCTCAGTAAGTTCGAGTCAGTCCGCTTCAGTGAGCGCAAGTGAATCTGCATCAGTGAGCTCGAGTCAGTCCGCGTCAGTCAGCACTAGCCAGTCAGCATCAGTGAGCTCGAGTCAATCAGCCTCAGTAAGTGCAAGTGAATCTGCATCAGCGAGCTCGAGTCAATCAGCGTCAGTGAGTGCCAGCCAATCCGCTTCATTGAGTGCCAGTCAATCAGCCTCAGTCAGCTCAAGCGAATCTGCATCAGTTAGCTCAAGTCAGTCAGCTTCATTGAGTGCAAGTGAATCCGCCTCAGCCAGCGCAAGTGAATCTGCATCAGCCAGCGCAAGTCAGTCTGCTTCAGTCAGCTCGAGTCAATCAGCGTCAGTCAGCTCAAGTGAATCAGCTTCAGCAAGTTCGAGCCAATCAGCTTCAGTGAGTGCGAGCCAGTCAGCATCTGCAAGCTCGAGCCAATCAGCCTCAGCGAGCTCCAGCCAGTCAGCTTCAGTGAGCGCAAGTCAGTCTGCTTCAGCGAGCGCTAGCCAATCAGCCTCAGTAAGTTCAAGCGAATCAGCCTCGGTAAGCTCTAGTCAATCAGCCTCAGTAAGTGCAAGTGAGTCAGCTTCAGTAAGTTCGAGCCAATCAGCCTCAGTCAGCTCAAGCCAATCAGCTTCAGTGAGCTCGAGCGAATCCGCGTCAGTAAGCTCGAGTCAATCCGCTTCAGCGAGCTCGAGCCAATCTGTATCGGTGAGCTCAAGTCAATCGGCTTCAGTGAGTGCGAGCCAGTCAGCTTCAGTGAGCGCAAGTCAATCCGCTTCATTGAGTGCTAGTCAGTCAGCTTCAGTAAGTGCCAGCCAGTCAGCGTCCGTAAGCTCAAGCGAATCCGCTTCAGTAAGTTCGAGCCAATCCGCGTCTGCAAGCTCAAGCGAATCCGCTTCATTGAGTACGAGTGAGTCAGCCTCAGTCAGCTCCAGCCAATCTGCTTCAGTGAGTTCGAGCCAATCAGCTTCAGCGAGCGCAAGTCAATCAGCCTCAGTAAGTTCAAGCGAATCAGCCTCAACGAGCGCTAGCCAATCAGCTTCAGTGAGTGCGAGCCAGTCAGCGTCCGTAAGCTCAAGCGAATCCGCTTCAGTAAGTTCGAGCCAATACGCATCATTGAGTGCCAGTCAATCCGCCTCAGTAAGTTCGAGTCAATCCGCCTCAGCGAGCTCGAGCCAATCCGCATCATTGAGTGCTAGTCAATCCGCCTCAGTAAGTGCTAGTCAGTCAGCTTCAGCGAGTTCGAGTCAGTCAGCTTCAGTAAGTGCCAGCGAATCCGCTTCAGTAAGTTCGAGCCAATCAGCATCCGTAAGCGCAAGTGAGTCAGCCTCAGTAAGTTCGAGTCAATCCGCTTCAGTCAGCTCGAGCCAGTCTGCATCATTGAGTGCAAGTCAATCTACCTCAGTAAGTTCAAGCGAATCTGCTTCAGTGAGCTCAAGCCAGTCAGCTTCAGTAAGTTCGAGTCAGTCCGCTTCAGTGAGTGCCAGCCAATCAGTGTCAGCGAGCGCAAGTGAGTCAGCTTCAGCGAGCACCAGCCAGTCAGCCTCATTGAGCGCAAGTGAATCTGCGTCAGCCAGCGCTAGTCAATCCGCTTCTGTAAGTGCGAGTGAGTCAGCTTCAGTCAGCTCGAGCCAGTCTGCATCATTGAGCTCGAGTCAATCGGCTTCAGTAAGCACAAGCGAATCTGCATCAGCCAGCGCTAGTCAATCTATTTCAGTAAGTTCGAGCCAATCCGCGTCGGTCAGCTCCAGCGAATCTGCTTCAGTGAGCTCAAGTGAGTCAGCATCTGTAAGCTCAAGCCAATCAGCCTCAGTGAGTTCGAGTGAGTCCACTTCAGTCAGCGCTAGTCAATCAGCTTCAGCAAGTGCTAGCCAGTCCGCTTCAGCGAGCACTAGTCAGTCTGTTTCAGCAAGTGCCAGCCAATCAGCGTCAGTCCGCTCGAGTGAGTCCGCATCAGTCAGCGCCAGTCAATCGGTCTCAGTGAGTGCTAGTCAGTCAGCGTCTGTAAGCTCTAGCCAGTCTGCATCAGCTAGCTCAAGTGAGTCTGTATCTGTAAGCTCGAGTGAGTCTGCTTCGGCAAGCTCCAGCCGATCTGCATCGTTGAGCGTCAGTCAATCAGTCTCAGTAAGCTCGAGTCAATCTGCATCTGCAAGTGCTAGCCAGTCTGAGTCAGTGAGCACTAGCCAGTCAGCTTCGGTAAGTTCGAGCCAGTCAGCCTCATTGAGCGCAAGTGAATCTGCGTCAGCCAGCACTAGTCAATCCGCTTCAACAAGTACTTCAACTTCTGCAAGTACGCTAGCAGACGAATTAGCATTGGAAAGTGCTTCGATCTCAACAAGTACATCAGTGAGCGAATCTATTTCAACGAGCGCATCACTCTCAGCTAGCATGTTAGCCAGTGAATCGACTCTAGAAAGTGCTTCGATTTCAGCAAGCATGTCAGCGAGCGAGTCTGCGTCGATTAGCGCTAGTCTCTCGACTTCAGATTCTATTAGTAGATCTGCGTCAGCAAGTGCTCTGGTATCTACTTCAACAAGCACCTCTCTCTCAATGGCCAGCATTGCAAGCCAAGGTCAATCCGCTTCAAGCAAGCCGAAACAAGTCTTGCCAAATACAGGAGCGTCGACTTCGGTAGCATCTGCTTTATTGGGAGCATTGGCAGCTGTGACAGGTATCGGTCTTCTTGCCAAGAAGGATCAGAATGACGATCAAGAAAGTCATTGATAAGATATAAAAATCAATGAATAAATAGTGAAATGGAAAACCTTTGAAAACATGATTTTTCAAAGGTTTTTTCTATATGTGAGAAGAGGGAAATCCTCTTTTGAGTTTGAAATAAACTAGGGGAAAAGGTATAATAGGAAGGTGAGAGAATCATCGAAAGAATCAGAACTATAGTAGTAGAAAAGTAGCCGAAAGAATGTGAAAAGAAAAGGGGACGAAATGAAAAAAGAGCTTCAAAAAGCCATTGTACTCGGTGGTGATAATGCTTATATGGACAAGATTGAGACAACAATCAAGTCAATCTGCGCCCATAACCGAGCAGTTACTTTTTATGTTTTCAATGATGATTTGCCATCTGAATGGTTTCAGCTCATGGAGAGACGTCTAGAGCCTCTAACCTCAAAAATCATCAATGTCAAGATTAGTCATCAAAGTTTGAAAGGGTATAGTTTGCCACTAGCCCACCTAAGTTATGCAACTTTCTTTCGTTATTTTATACCTCAGTATGTCAACGAAGATCTGGCCTTGTACATGGATTCGGATATTATCGTTAGATCAAACCTAGATCAACTCTTTTTAGAAGATATGGCAGACTGGCCAGTAGCTGCTGTCGCAGATGCGCTAGTTCCTAGCACTTTTAATGCAGGTGTCTTGCTAATCAATGTCGCTCTCTGGCGTCAAGAAAAGGTGACGGAGCACTTGTTGAGCTTGACAGACCAACTGCATGACCAAGTTTTTGGTGATCAGGGCGTGTTAAATCACCTCTTTGAAAGTCGTTGGAAACCTTTGCCAGCTACCTATAATTTTATGGTTGGTATGGATACGGTGGCGCGAAATTACCAGATGGATTCTTGGTATAGAGATTCTCTTGCTGTTGAGAAGACAGCTAAGATTATTCATTATACAGGGGACAAGCCTTGGTACCAAATCAACCTCAACCGTTTCAGGGAGGACTGGTGGTTTTACTACGGACTAGAGTGGTCTGATATCGTCATGAAAAAATGTGATTTTCATAAAGGATTAGCATCCTTAGTTCAAGCTCCCCGGTATGCGACCGCTATTTTTACCAATACGTGTCATATAGAGAGAATCGAACACCTAATCCAAGAACTGCCAGATGTAGAGTTCTCTATCCTAGCTCATACCAATTTTGCTCCGGAAATCATGAACTTGCAATCGCATCTGAATGTACGCCTCTATCCTTACTTTAATCCCATGAATGTCAAAAAGGTCTTGGAAAAGATTGATTTTTACTTGGATATCAATCATGAGGATGAAATTGCAAACATTATCCAAGAGGTGCAGCAAAGAGAAATCCCTATATTTTCTTTTGAGACCACTAGTCATGACTCGAGTGGTTACAGTCATGTTTACTCACCAGCAACTGTAGATCAAATGATCGAGTCTATCCGCACGCTTTTGGAATCACAGAAGCAGTCGTTGTGAACTGAAGGAAACTAAATGAAAAAAACAATTGTTCTCGCAGGAGATTATGCCTATATCCGCCAGATTGAAACAGCACTTAAGTCTCTCTGCTATCATAATAGCCATGTCAAGGTCTATATCTTTAATCAGGATATTCCCCAGGAATGGTTCCGTGCTCTCAGACCGATAGTAGAGCAAATGGGTGGTGAGTTGGTGGATGTCAAGATGCTTGGTGCCCAGTTTCAGATGAACTGGAGCAACAAACTGCCCCATATCAATCATATGACCTTTGCCCGTTACTTTATCCCTGATTTTGTCGAAGAGGACAAGGTTCTTTACTTGGACAGTGATTTGGTTGTGACAGCTGATCTGACGCCTCTCTTTGAAATGGACTTGGGAGAAAACTACCTGGCTGCTGCGCCATCTTGTTTTGGAGTTGGGGTTGGCTTTAATGCAGGTGTACTCTTGATCAATAACAAGAAATGGCGGGCAGAAGCTGTAAGAAAAAAACTTGTTGAGCTGACGGAACGGGAACACCTACATGTGAGTGAGGGAGATCAGTCCATCCTCAATATGCTCTTTCATGACAGCTACACTCCTCTGGATCAGAACTATAATTTCCAGATTGGTTTTGACAGTGGGGCTGCCTCACATGGACATGAATTTATCTTCCAGATTCCCCTAGAGCCCCTGCCAGCCATCTTGCATTTCCTCTCTCAAGACAAACCTTGGAACACTCATTCGGTTGGGCGTTTGCGTGAGGTTTGGTGGCACTATCATCTGATGGAGTGGTCTGCCATTACTGAAAAATGGCGTCAGGCTGGAATTGACTATCCAGTCACAGTCTATCAGCCGGCTATGACTTGTGTTAATTTGACCAACTCCTGGCATCTTGAGAAAATCGACTATCTGGTTCAAGCCTTGCCAGAGGTGCATTTCTACATTGCAGCCTATACAACGATGGCACCGGAACTCATGCTCTTGTCACGTTTTGAAAATGTGACTCTCTATCCCAACACCTTTCCCCTCTTGGTCGAGAAACTGATCCAGCAGACAGATGTCTACCTTGATATTAACCACGATGACAAGTTGAGTGTTGTTTATGACTATATTTCACGCTTTGAGAAACCGATCTTGACTTTTGACAATACCCAGTCGCGGGAACTGCCTGAAAGTGCCTATGCAGGTATTTTCTCAGCAGAAAGACCAGAAGAAATGGTGGCTACTTTGAAGGCTTATCTGAACGAGAAAACTCATGAAAACTGAGATAGAGATTTGAATGTGCTAAGATAAAAAGGCTGGATTGGCCCCGTGTGACAGGACAGAAAGATAAAAAGAAAAGGAGGAGCCATTGAAAGAATTTCGTTCATCGATAGCGGTAAAAAAAGGGATGCGCACCCTATTTTTGCTTTTTATTTATGTGCTCGGGAGTCGTCTGGCTCTTCCTTTTGTTAACCTCAATAGTCGGGATTTTCTCGGAGGAAGCGCAGCCTATCTGGACTTTTCAGTAGCCCTGACTGGTGGAAATCTTCGCAGCCTCTCTCTCTTTTCCATCGGGCTTTCACCTTGGATGTCAGCTATGATCTTGTGGCAGATGTTTTCCTTTTCAAAGAAACTGGGCTTAAACTCGGTTTCTTCAGAAGTCCAAGATAGACGGAAAATGTACTTGACGTTAGGGATTGCCTTGATTCAGGCCTTGGCCTTGACTACAAACCTTCCTGTCCAAGCTCCCTACAATCCCTTCTTGGTCTTTCTCCTCAATACCAGCCTTTTGGTTGCGGGGACCTTCTTCTTAGTTTGGCTGTCGGATATCAATGCGTCAATCGGAGTTGGAGGCCCAATCGTCATTTTATTGGCGAGTATGGTTGCTTCACTCCCTCAGGACATCATCCAATCGGTCCAAGTTCATAAGATCTCCCCTTGGTTGCTTTTCCTGTTGCTGATACTTGGCGTCCTCTTTACCTATCTAGTTGTTCTCTTTTACCGAGCGCGATACCGCATCCCTATCAATAAAATCGGGCTTCATTCTCGCTTTAAACGCTATTCTTATCTGGAAATCATGCTCAATCCTGCAGGTGGCATGCCTTATATGTATGTGATGAGTCTTATGGGCTTGCCTTCTTATCTCTTGCTCTTGCTTCACCATCTGGATAAGGGCAATCCGCTCTACCCTGCCATACTGGAGCAGTATGCGATGGGGAAACCCTTGTGGATCTACGCTTATATCCTGATCCTCTTTGTCTTTAGCATTGCCTTTGCCTTTGTCAATGTGAGTGGTCAACAGATCGCAGATCGGATGAAGCAATCAGGAGATTACATCTACGGAGTCTATCCGGGCGAGGATACCAGTCGCTTTATTAATCGCTTGGTTCTGCGATTTGCTCTGATAGGTGCAGTCTTTAACGTTACCTTGGCTGGACTTCCAATCTTGTTTGTCTTGAAGGATGAGAGTTTGTTAAAAGTCAGCATGATTCCTGGACTCTTTTTAATTTTGAGTGGTATGCTCTTTACGATTCATGATGAATTGCAGGCGCTCAGACTAAATGAAAGGTATCAGCCACTATTCTAGGAGGTTTTGATGTATTACTTTATCCCAGCTTGGTATGGCAAGGAGCGTCCCTGGCATGCCGATTTGATACCTTGGTATTTTTCTCATTTTAAGCTAGAATTTGATGACACCTTCAATCAGATTCGCTTGACGCAACGCCAAGGGATTCCTGCACAGGTCCTCCTTTTGTCCTATCAGCCTCATCTTCGCTATTTTCTCCATCGCCAAGGTATTTTAGAAGCACCAGTTTATTCCTTATTTGATGAATTGCAGGATTTTCATGAGATTCGACCGCAGGTCTTGCAGGTCAGAGATATTGAGTGGGAAGAGGACTGCGAGTTTGTTTACAGTCCCTTTACCATTTTAGTTTTGAGAAATGGAAAGCCCTATGCTCAGGTGGAGCATGGGATTGAAGGTTTTATCAGTACGATTCAGTATTTCAAGGAAGATGGGCTCTTGTCTGCCAACTACCTGATGGATGATCGGGGACTGGTTTCCAGTGTGATTTACTACGAAGAGGGACAGGCTCTCTACCAAGACTACCTCAATCCCAAGGGACTGTGGCAGTTTAGAGAGTACTTGCAAGATGATGGCCGTATCGAGGTCAATCCTATCTTTGCTTTTCGCTTCCAAAAAGAGGCTTACCAAGATATGGGAGAATTGATTGCTGAATTTTTTGAGAAGAAAATAGCTCAACTCCCTGAGGAAGGAGCGACCTATTTTCTGCCTGCATGTGATCAACACAATGCCTTCCTTTTAGAACGATTGCCTCACCAAACCACCAAGGTTCTCAGTCTTTTTATCGGACGAAATCCTCAAGAGCGATTATCTCAGTTGGCAGGTCTGCTGGATAAGGTGGACCTTGTTCTGGTCGACAGAGAGGACACCTTGCACTTTGCTCAGTATGTCTTTCCAAATCAAGCAACGAAGTTTCGCCATTTATCGCCTTTTGATACGCGCTTGGAGCTAGGAAAGAGTCAGACTCGGAAGGAGTCGCTCCTCTACTATCAACTGGACTTTGAGCAGGGGATAGAGGACCAAGCGCTCTATCAGGTCTTGCATTTCCTTTCTGAAAACAAGGATACGGAGCTGGTCTTTGGAGCCTTTGCTGCTAGTCAAGAAGAAATGAAACAGCTGGAAACGCGTGTTTCTGAGATAATTGCAGAGCAGTTTCAGGACCAGGAATTGGAGAAGGAAGTTGATTACCAAGGAGCTGAAAATCCACTTGAGGACAATCGCCATCAGAGCAAGCGCTATTCGTTTGTCAATATGAAGGATGAATCGGAGTTAATCAAGCAGCTGGAATTTGTTCGTTTGATTGTCGATCTGAACAGGCAACCTCTTCTTTATACCCAAATCGCGGGGATTAGTGCTGGTATCCCTCAAATCAATAGGGTCAAAACAGAGTATGTCAGCCATCAGAAGAATGGCTATCTGTTGGAAAATATAGCTGATTTTGCGCAAGCTGCCCATTACTATCTCGATAGCCTGCAGGTGTGGAATGATGCTTTGATCCATTCCATCGAAAAGATAAAGGAACACACTGGGGAGCAATTCCTGATCAAGCTAGAAAAGTGGTTGGAGGAGGTGACTCATGGAAAAGAAGTATAAGATCTTGCAAATCGGTCCAGAGGATTGGCGAGATACACTTACCCTACCAGCTCAACTTGACTGGTATCATGTTCCTCCCAACACATCGTCTGCTATCCAGAAAATCATGGATGAGAATAACCTAGATCACTTTCATGCTGTCATTCTCACGGATGGGGCTTACCTAGTAGATTTGTTGCCTTTTACATCTAGCTTGGAACCCTATACGGTTTTCTATCCAGAACAGTTTGCAAGTCAGGATGAAGATCTTCAAAATCTCATCAAACAGCACTGCATGCAAGCGATGGACCTGTCAGACCGCCAGGGCTTTGTTCGAGACCTCTCTACCTCCCTCTTTGAAGGTGGTTATGGAGACAAGCTGAGCCCAGCTACGATACGGATTCACCCGAGTTTCCAAGGCTCTGTCTCCTATCAGGGATTTGAGCATCTGGAGCTGGAAGGAGACTTTGGCAAGACCTATACCCAGCTAGCTTCTTGGGCCTATAATCAGTCTGTCCAAGCCCATTCGCCAATCGAACTCTGGCTCGAATATGAAAAGAGTGGATCAGTGGAATTGCGCTTGCGTTTGCGAAAAATCCCAGCAGGATCCGTTTCAGAGATTAGACAGGACATTCTCCTTGAGGAAGCAGACTTTGCCTCAGCAATCATCGTGGAGCAAGACTATGATGCTTATCTGAGTATTTCTCTTGAAGCGCGTGGTCAGGGAAAGGTCAACATCGGCAATCTCCACCAACGCTGGAGCCGGAAACAGTTTGGAAAGTTTGTTCTCGGAGGCAATATCCTGCATGACAAAAAACGTGAGGAAATCAACTATTTCTTTCACCCGGGGGATTTCAAGCCTCCTCTAGCAGTCTATTTCTCAGGTTACCGTCCGGCGGAAGGTTTTGAGGGTTACTGGATGATGAAGAATCTCAGATGCCCCTTTCTCCTCTTTTCGGACCCCCGATTAGAGGGTGGAGCCTTTTACCTAGGAAGTGAGGAATTGGAAGATAAGATTCAAGCAACAATCCAACACTATCTAGACTATCTAGGTTTGGATAGAAGTGACTTGATTTTATCTGGACTGTCAATGGGAACCTTCCCTGCCCTCTACTATGGGGCCCACTTTGAACCCAAAGGAATCGTAGTCGGAAAACCCTTGACCAATCTAGGAACCATCGCACAGCGGGGCCGACTAGAGGCTCCAGGAGTCTTTCCAACTAGCTTTGATGTCTTGCACCTTCAGACTGGAGGAGTGAGTCAGAAAGACATGAAGGACTTGGATCAACGTTTTTGGACCCGATTTGAACAAGCTGATTTCTCCCAGACGACCTTTGGTCTTTCTTACATGAAGGACGAGGATATGGATAGTGCTGCCTATGACCAACTAGTGGAGACTCTTTGCCAGACAGGTGCCAAGATTTTGTCCAAAGGGACAGCAGGTCGACACAATGATGACACAGGAACAAACGTTGCCTGGTTTATTCATTTTTACAAGATGATACTAGAAGAATACGGAAGAGGTGAGACATGATTATCATCAAGAGAGAGGATATTAGGTGGGGCGAGATGGGAGCTACTTATCTTTACGGTAGCCAGATCACCTATCATGCAGATGGTCATGTTACCCTGAAAAATCCTTTGCTGGCTTCAGGTGAAACCCTTAAAACCTGGTTTTCCGGTGTCAACTACCAGGCCACTAGAAGCCAGCCTAGCCTCCCTCTTCTCAAGAAAAATCACACCTATCGTCTCTCTATGAAGATGCAGGTTCAACCAGCCAATGGTCTCTATCTCAAACTGACTTTTTTAAACCGTTATGAGGAAATCATCGAGGAGAAGATTGAAAGACAATTTTCCTTTAGCTTCACCTATCCTGAAGTGGCCTACACCTATCGCCTCTCCTTGATTAGCGCAGGTTTTGAGGCTCTTGACTTTGTTTCGTTTTCTATTGAGGAGGATGCTGGTGTTTAATCGTTTGTATCAAGAAAGACAACTGAGAAAGGTCAAGAAACTTTTAAGCCAAATCAACGCCCTCAAAGAAGAGATGGCTGCCCTCAGTGATGAGGAAATGGCTGCAAAGACAGAGGAGTTTCGCCAGCGCCTTGCCCAGGGAGAAACCTTGGATGAGTTATTGGTAGAAGCCTATGCCCTTGTCCGTGAGGCCGATAAACGGGTCTTGGGTCTCTTTCCCTATGATGTGCAAGTCATGGGAGCCATTGTGATCCACCAAGGAAATGTGGCTGAGATGAATACGGGTGAAGGCAAGACCTTGACTGCAACCATGCCCCTCTACCTCAATGCCCTAACGGGTAAAGGCAGCATGCTGGTCACGACCAATGACTATCTGGCTAGACGGGACGCAAGTGAAATGGGCCCAGTCTACCAATTTTTAGGTTTAACCGTCGGTCTGCCTTTTTCAGAGGATCCAAAAGAGGACTTGACTGCTGAAGACAAAAGAAAAATCTACGCTTTAGACATCGTCTACACGACCAATAGTGTACTGGGATTTGACTATCTCAATGACAATCTTGCCTCAACTAGTGAGGGAAAATTCCTGCCTCCCTTTAACTACGTCATCATTGATGAGATCGATGATATTCTACTCGATAGTGCTCAAACTCCCTTGATTATTGCAGGTTCTCCCCGCGTCCAGTCTAACTATTATGGGATGATTGATACCCTAGTGACGACCTTGGTCCAGGGAGAAGACTACATCTACAAGGAAGAAAAAGAGCAAGTTTGGTTGACCAGAAAGGGGGCTCAGACGGTCGAAGCTTTCTTAGGAATCGATCATCTCTATAAGGAAGAGTATGCTAGTTATGTTCGGCATCTGGTCTATGCTCTCAGAGCCCATACGCTCTTTACCAAGGACAAGGACTACCTGGTTCGAGGGCAAGAAATGGTCTTGTTAGACAAGGGAACAGGGCGCTTGATGGAAATGACCAAACTTCAAGGAGGTCTCCATCAAGCCATCGAAGCCAAGGAACATGTGAAGCTCTCTCCTGAAACCAGAGCTATGGCTTCGATCACCTACCAGAGTCTCTTTAAGATGTTTCGTAAAATCTCAGGTATGACAGGAACGGGAAAGGTGGCAGAGAAAGAATTTTTCGAAACCTACCATATGGCTGTCATTCGCATCCCGACCAATCGCCCACTTAGGCGGATGGACCATCCGGACAATCTCTATGTGACCCTCCCTGAGAAAGTCTATGCCTCTCTGGAAGCAATCAAGACCTACCACGCCAAAGGCAATCCACTCCTGATCTTTGTCGGATCTGTAGAAATGTCCCAGCTTTATTCGTCCTTGCTCTTGCGAGAGGGGATTTCCCACAATGTCCTTAATGCCAATCATGTGGCGCGTGAAGCCCAGATCGTCGCAGAGTCTGGACAGATGGGGGCAGTGACCGTTGCGACTTCTATGGCCGGTCGCGGGACAGATATCAAACTCGGTCCAGGTGTTGCAGAATTGGGCGGTTTGATTGTGATCGGTACCGAGCGAATGGAGAGCCGACGAATTGACCTGCAAATCAGAGGTCGTTCTGGCCGGCAGGGTGATCCAGGTATGTCTCAATTTTTCGTGTCGCTTGAAGATGATGTGATCAAAAAGTTCGGGCCATCTTGGGTTCACGACCTGTATCAAGACTACCAAGTCGAAGATAGTAGCAATCCCATTCTACTCAAGGCTCGCAAGTACCGAAATCTCGTCAGAAAAGCCCAAGAGGCTAGTGATAGTGCCAGTCGCTCTGCACGCAGACAAACCTTAGAGTATGCGGAAAGCGTCAATATCCAGCGTCAGATGGTCTACAAAGAAAGAGATTGCTTGCTAGATGGGAGCCGTGATTTAGGGCATATCCTTGAGGGTATACTGGCAGACTATACCAAACAAATCTCAGAAAAAGCCTATAGCAGCCCCCAAGAACTCTTTCACTTTATCGTGACCAATATTAGTTTTGGGATAAGAGAATTACCAGCTGATTTGGATTTAGCTGATGCAGATCAGATTCGGGAGTTACTAGAGAAAATAATAGCCAAGGAAATTGCAGCTAAAAAGGAAGTCCTCCAACCTCACCAGCTCTATGACTCTTTTCTGAGAATATCCATGCTCAAGGCTATTGATGACAACTGGGTTGAGCAAGTCGACTATCTCCAACAGCTCAGTCTAGCAATCGGGAGCCAGTCTGCTTCTCAAAAGAACCCTATCGTGGAGTACTATCAGGAGGCCTATGCAGGCTTTGAAACCATGAAGCAACAAATTCGTACAGATATGGTACGCAATCTTCTCATGGGGATTGTGGAAGTAACGCCCAAAGGTGAGATTCTCACCCATTTTCCATAAAAAGAGGATCATATGACAATTTACAATATAAATCTAGGAATCGGTTGGGCGAGTAGTGGTGTCGAGTATGCCCAGGCCTACCGAGCAGGGATTTTTAGAAGTTTAGACCTAGCATCTAAGTTTATCTTTACCGACTTGATTTTAGCAGACAATATCCAGCATTTAACGGCCAATATCGGCTTTGCGGATGATCAGGTAATCTGGCTTTACAATCATTTTACAGATATCAAGCTAGCCCCGACCAGTGTCACAGTTGACGAAGTCTTGGCCTCTTTCGGTGGCCTTGAGAGTCATAGGGAGCAAGATGGCAAAGTCTTGCGTGTCTACTTTTCAGATGAGGATAAATTTGTGACCTGCTACTTGGTAGACTCGGCTAAGAATCTAGTACAGCATGCAGAGTATGTGTTTGGGGGGAACTTGATTCGCAAGGATTATTTCTCCTACACACGTTACTGTACAGAATATTTCGCGCCCAAAGACCAGATGGCTAGGCTCTATCAACGAAGCTTTTTTAATGAAGACGGCAGCACTGCTTACGATATCTTGCTGACTGAAGGACAGGAAGAGGTCTATCGATTTAAAGATCGGATTCTGTACGGAAAGCCAGCCCTTATGCGCTATTTTATGCAACGTTTGAACTTGAGCAAGTCTGATCTGGTCATCTTGGACAGGGAAACAGGGATTGGTCAGGCTGTTTTTGAAGAAGCACAGAAGGCCCATCTAGCAGTTGTCGTCCACGCAGAGCACTATAGTGAAAATGCTAGTAACGAAGACTATCTCCTTTGGAACAACTACTATGAGTATCAGTTTACAAATGCGGACAAGGTCGATTGCTTTATCGTGTCTACGGATCGGCAGAAGGAAGTTCTCGAAGGTCAATTTGCCCAGTACAGTCAGCATCGTCCACGAATCGTCACGATTCCAGTTGGGAGCATTGATCAGCTGACGGAGCCTGCTAGGGAACGCAAGCCCTTTTCTCTCATTACTGCTTCGCGTCTGGCCAAGGAAAAACACATTGACTGGCTCGTCAAGGCGGTTATCCAAGCGCATCAAGTCCTCCCTGAGCTCACCTTTGACATTTATGGCAGTGGGGGTGAGGAGTCCCTTTTAAGGGAAATCATCACGGCTCACCAAGCGGAGAACTATATCCAGCTCAAGGGGCATGCAGACCTGGCTCAGATCTATCCCCAGTACGAAGTCTATCTGACAGCCTCAACCAGTGAAGGCTTTGGTCTGACCTTGATGGAGGCAGTTGGTTCAGGCTTGCCCCTGATTGGCTTTGATGTGCCTTATGGAAACCAGACCTTTATCCAGGACGGTCAAAATGGTTACTTGATCCCAAGTTCGGATGACCATGTTGAAACGGCGATTAAAAGATCCTTTGCAGAAAAGATCTGCCAGCTCTATCAGGAAAATCATTTGCCAGATATGCGAACAGCATCTTATGAGCTAGCTAGAGGATTTTTAACAGACAAAGTAAGGGACAAGTGGAAGAAAACGATAGAGGAGGTCCTGCATGATTCAACTATTTGATCGATATGGCCAGGAAAGCCGAGATTTACATGAAAGTCTAGAAGTTGCTGGTCTGTCCCATGTCACGGTTGTGATCGAGCCAGATGGCTTTCTCCCAGATGGGATTCTTTCTCCCTTTACCTACTATCTAGGTTACGAGTCGGGAAAAGCTCTTTATTTCAACCAAGTAGGCGTACCTGAGTTTTGGGAGATTGCGGGCAATAACCAGTCGGCGCATATCCTAGAGGATTCTCGGGAGAGGGGCGTGATTCACTATGTGGATGCTCCTCAGGCCCGTCTGATCAAGCAAGTCGACTGGAAGGACCTATCCGGTCGCATCTACCAAGCAGACCACTATAACCGATACGGAGCCTGCTTTGCCAAGACCACCTATAGTGCAGATGGGCAGGCTATCCTGACCAAGTATCAGGATGCAAAGGGACAGGAAATTGTCCTAGAAAATCATGTGACAGGCGATATCCTCCTAACCTTGCCCGGACAAGCCCTGCGCCATTTTAAAAATCGAGTGGAGTTCACGATCTTCTTTTTGCAAGACTTGGGAATCGACACTCGCCACCTTCTCTTTAATACTCTAGCTACCTCTTTCTTGGTCTCATATCATTATCCAGACAAGAGCGGACAGGATATCTTGGTTTGGCAAGAACCGCTAGATGATTGCCTTCCTGGGAATATGCAGCTGCTCTTGGAGCAAGAGGGGCTGAGAGCCAAGCAGATCCTCATACCAGATAAGGCTACCTATGAACAGGCCTTGGCCTTGACCAATCCAGCCTATCATGACAAGTTTGTCCATCTAGGTTATCATTATCAGTTCAAAAGAGAAAACTTCGTTCGACCAGATGCCTTGATCGTTACCAACTCAGATCAGATCGAACATATCGAAACCCTGATTGAGTCCTTGCCAATGGTGACCTTCCGAATCGCGGCAGTGACTGAAATGTCGTCCAAGTTGCTAACCTTGCTTTCCTATCCCAATGTCGTTCTCTATCAAAACGCTAGTCCGCAAAAGATTCGAGAACTCTACCAGCTGTCGGATCTCTATCTAGACATCAATTACGGAAACGAGCTTTTGGATGCTGTCCGTCAAGCCTTCGAGCACAATATGCTCATCCTAGCCTTTGACCAGACAGCTCATAACAGACCTTACACAGCTCCAGAACACCTCTTTAATTTGCAGACTGTTGGAGACATGATTGCGAAGATTCAAGAAGCTCTCAGCAGTCTTGACAAGATGGGCCAAGCCCTTGGACATCAAGGTCGCCATGCTAACTATGTGGACTTGGCTACTTACCAAGAGAGGATGGGAAGGATAATAGGGGAAGGACATGACTAAAAAAGATTTATTTTACAAGGATGTCGAAGGACGCATGGAAGAGTTAAAGCAAGGAGCGCTTAAGAAAGAAAAGCCTAGCCGAGGAGAAAAGATCAGTAAAACCTTCTCCATTTTACTCGGCATGCTCATCCTTCTTACCCTGATCTTTACATTATTAGGAATCTTGAGGTGAAATGATGGAAGTTTTGATGATTGTAGGAATAATCCTAGCTGTCGCCTTAATTGTCCTGGTTCTCATCCAACCTCGCCAAAGCCAACTCTTTTCCATGGATGCGACCAGCAATATCGGAAAACCAGGCTACTGGCAGAATAACCGCTTGGTAAAAATGGTAACCCTCTTGATTAGCCTCGCCTTGTTTGTCTTGCTCCTTGTTTTTATGATAGTGACCTATCAGTAAGATGTGATTTCATATACAGATAAAGGATACTAGAGAAGGGGAAAATACATCTAAACCGGAGGGAAATATGGAACAACAGATTAATGAAAAAATTATCGAAATCGTGCATCAAGCCAACGATATGATTCCAGTTGAGTGGGATGATTTGTATATTGTAATCGAGATGGACAAGACCTATAGTGGAAGTGCATATTTTTATTTTAAGTATGAAGGTGAATATCATTATAATTTATACCTTCCCAGAGATTTTGGGTTATCGCAGGATGAAGTATTTAACCAGAGTGATATATTATTTGATAAATCAGAAGATCTGAAAAGAGTGTTTATTGAAAATGACTTGGCAGATTGGTATATTTGTATCATCCATTTGGATGAAAATAACAAGCTTTCAGTAGAATATGACTACGCTCCATGGTTGGAAAGTGGCTTTGGACCAACGGCGAGAATAAATTTCTTTAGATACCAACATCTTGGCTTTAAACCTCGAAACGAAAAAGAACTAGAACAGTTCAAGGCCATGGAAGCCTTCCAACAAAAATATAATGAGAACTAGTTTCATGGATAAACGGCCACTCTCGAGGTGGTCTTTTATGGTATACTGGGATTGTAGAGCCAGTAAATTTGGTGATAACTTATCATCGGTCAGAAAGCAAGCAAGAAATTTCCAAAAAAAGTATTGAGATAAAAGGAGAATGGGGATGGGAAACAAACTGTTAATGCCAGGAATGTCGTTCGGTCACGTTAGTTCAGTAGCGCTTGAAGATTTAAAAAGGGGCTTACTTTCAGTAAATGATGAGAGAGAATGTGTATTGCTGATTGCTGAAATCTTAAAAAAGGGAGATTTTACAGTAAAAAACTTGCTGATTGACTTGATGAACCAGACAAAAGATGAAGCCGTGCTCAATCTTTGTATTCGATTGTTTTGTCCAGTTTGTACACATGATGATTTAAAAAAGGTTGAAAATTTTCATTTTTTAAGTTCGGCTTCAGAATTTGCGGTATTTACTTTTGTCGCTGGCGCTGTGGAAACAATGTCCTATGAAGTCGTTCCTTACCTTCTTACTCTGTGGGAGGATTGGGAAGATACAGAAACCGATGTGGAGTACGCTATTCAAGATGCTTTGGATAGCTTTCTCAACTATCGTTCAATTATAGAGGAAAATGCAAGATTAGAAGAAGTTGGAAGTTTATATTTTGATGTAATAAAGAACAAGAACTTAGATTGCTATTATTACAAAACTCTTCAGGTTTTTCCTGGTTTATTTACACAAGAAATTATGACGGCTCTATACATCGCTGCTCAAAAAGAACAGAAATATCATCTTTATCTTCAGGCTTCCCTTCTTTCTATTTATACAGGCAAGCAGGTCCCAGTAGACACCAATACTCTTATTTCAAAAAATGAAATTGATTTGATGGTTGGTTATATTGATGGCTTGTCAGACAAAGACTGGACGGAAGGTATGAAATATTTTTACGGCCATCCAGTTGAGGAACTTGTAAAATAATGAAATGGACGATTGATAACAAAGGACTACCTTCATGGTGGTCTTTTATTGTTTTCCAAACGTTAGTCCATAGTGTTTATGGTATACTAGGATTGTAGAGTCGCTAAGATAGAAGACCCATTTGAACCTAAATTGGAGGATGCGTTGGAAAAACAGATTTATGAGAATATGAGAAAGTGATGGAAATCATATTTTTAAAGATAATAAATCTTACAATAAAGTTATTACCAGTTATCAAAAGAGTATTTTGTAGAACAATGAAAATAAAGGATAGTAAGGAAGTTTTGTGGTAATTGTTGGAAAGGACATATATAATTAGTGAGGTAAATAAATGTGGCTTGAACTTTTAAGAAGAGTAGATAGAATTGAATCTGGTTATGGGGAAAAGCTAAACTCTCCAATTGATTTAGAGAAAATTAAATTTCTTAGTCAAAATGAAACAAACGAAGTTAAGACATTCATGGTGCAAGAATATTCACGATTTATAACAAAAGTAAATGGTCTTGATTTTAATGGATGCGTTCTTTATGGTTTAAAAGCAGAGGATAGTTGTTCTTCAGAGATTTATGATTTCTTTGAGTATAATAAAATTTGGCATGAAGTCGAAGAAAATAAACAGTTTGTTTTTATTGGAGAGAACAATATTAGTTGGTTTGTATATAATCCTAGTAATGATGAATATTTAGAATTGGATATGCCATCTGCGGATGTAGTTGAAAAATTTAATTCTTTAGATGATTTACTTGAAAGTTTTCTTTCAGATGCTCTTGAATATGCCTCTTAAAAAGATAGGTAAAATATGATAAATAATTTTCCAACGGTAGATATGGAATCCTTCCAGAAAAAATATAATGAGAACTAGTTTCATGGATAAACGGCCACCCTCGAGGTGGTCTTTTATTGTTTTCCAAACACTAGTCCATAGGGTTTATGGTATACTGGGATTATAGAGTCAGTTAATTTGGTGATAATCTGGCAGAGGTATCATCAAACTCTAACGCCTTTTGTGAGAATTTCCATAAGAGTGTAGTGAAACTGAAAGATAACATAGCTCATGCTGGACCAAACATTAAGAGGAGAATCAAATGAAATACGATAAAATTAAAATTGCACAGGAAATAGCCAGAGCTGTAGGGGGAGTTCCTCAAGCCTATACATTTAGAAATCACGATAACAAATTAGATATATTTATTGGAGAGAACCGTCCGGACGATTATTTAACAACTGCAGCAACAATCGGTTTATCAGAATATACCATTTATCGTCGAATAAATGATAAGCCTTTAAGAGTTGAAATCATTGGGGCAGCTGATGCAGAGCTGGAATACTTTCCAAATATTATAGCAGACTGTGGTTTTAATATCGTGAGAGGAGAATATAGTATCTCTCCTGGTGCAGTCTATCCAAATATAATTAGAAATTACTACCCAAATGCGAAAGTAAATCATATATTTTTCACTCAGCCTTTCTTGTGGGAACTGGAGTCTTTCGATTTTGATGAAGAGTATGTTACGTGGCTACAAGCTATCCCTATTACAGAAGCTGAGCTTCAATTTATAGAAAAGCATGGAGCTGAAGTAGGAGCGCAGAAGTTAGAAGCATTGTTTGAAGAGCATCAGATAGATGTTTATGATTTTATGAGACCTTCTGTAGTGTAATAAATTTTTTATCTTTTTTCAGGAGCAGGAGTAGAGACCTGCTTTTTTTAAAACTCATCAATATCCGTTGTATGTCCGATCTTTCTTTCAGCTGATGTGCGAATTCCGTCATTGATGGAATCTACTACATATCTGATGAAAAATGAGATACGCAATTTGATAGAGTAGCTCTCCGAAAGGAGCTGGTAGCTACGATGAATACTCTATGGATTTGAATTTTTCTCTTATACTTTATTAGTTCAAAAATTTTTTTGCTCTAACTACCCTCGAGCTGGTCTTTTTGCAGTTTATCAAGGAGTGGGATATAGGGGTTATGGTATACTAGGATTGCAGTGGAATAATGATAGAATCAATTGGAGGGGAATATGGAACAACAGATTAATGAAAAAATTATCGAAATCGTGCATCAAGCCAACGATATGATTCCAGTTGAGTGGGATGATTTGTATATCAATTTTGAAGTGGATAGAACTTTGAGTGGAGAAATTTATTTCTTCTTTAAATACAATGGAGAGTACCATTATTTCTTTTATATCCCTCAAGAATTTGGCATATCCAAATCGGAATTTTTTGACGAATATCGTTTACTATTCAAGAAAGCTCAGGAACTAAAAAAAGTATTCATGGATAACGGATTAAGCGATTGGTCAGCAGGCTTGATTCATTTGGATGAAAATAATAAGTTATCAGTGGACTTTGATTATGCCCCATGGCTCGAAAGTGGCTTTGGACCAAGTGCTAGAACATCCTTTTTCCAATATAAATATTTAGGCAAGCAACCAGCTAATGAAAAAGAACTAGAACAGTTCAAGGCTATGGAAGTCTTTCAAAGAGAGCATAATCAAAAGTAGTATAAGCTTGATTACATTTTGAAGAATGCGATTTTTGAGTATTGCTGTTAATGCGAATTGGAGGATAAAATGTTAGAAAACTTTGTCAAAGTGGCAGATAAGCCACAAGAAGTGATTGAAAATATAAGGAAATTGCTAAAGAATACGGAGTTGAACTAAGATTTACAAAGGAGTAGACAGATGAAATTAGACTGCAGAGTTGAACAGGCTTTGCAAGCTATAAATTTTGTGGAGCGCTATAAGGAGCTTTCAGATAAATTTAGCTTAGATAGAACGCCTAAAGAAAAACGCTTAAATATTATTACAGGCGAGTTGATATTTGATGTTTTCGAAGATTTAGGATATAGAGCTAAATTTGATGGGCGTGAAAAATTCTTTTATATTGAACCGATTAAAGAAAATGGTTATACTTTTGGATTCCATATTAGTATCTTTAAAGGATTAGTTGAATTGATATGGAGTGTTAGGGACTCTCAAAACAAAGTTATACTAGGGACTCCACTGATGGAGTTTTCTAGGAGACTCATCTCTCCGGACTATAGAATCATGGATCCAGTGATTGCTAATTATGATGGCTTTGAAAATGTCATGAAAATTGCTTTTGAGATGTACGAAGACTTTAAACAGGCTTTTATGAAGAATGCGACAGAGGATTAATAGATGTTAAAAGATTTTGTCAAAGTGGCAGATATGCCCCAAGAAGTGATTGAAAAATATAAAAATCAAGTTCCAGCGGAGTTGCTACAAATTTGGCAGGAAGATGGTCTAGGAACTTTTCTTGATGGTTATCTAAAAGTTATCAATCCAGATGACTATCTTGAGCTTCTCCAAGATAGCTATTTCAGAGGTGAGATTTCTATTCCTATTTTTGCGACAGCTTTTGGGGACATTATAACTTGGGAGAAGAACGAATTTTTGGGGATTATTAAATATAAAGATGGCACATTTGATATTTTTTTAGAAAATTTATCACTTTTTATCAAGTTTCTACCTGACAAAAGTTTTACAGATGATTATTTTGATATCCCACTCTATAAAAAAGCTGTTGCCAAACAGGGTCAACTAGCCTACAATGAATGTTTCGGTTTCGTTCCACTTCTAGCATTAGGTGGCTTTAAAGATGTAGACCACATGGATAAGGTAAAAGTCTTGGAGCACATTTACCTCATGTACCAGCTTACAGGTGGTGTGATGGACGATTAGGAGTTGATATTTCTTTTTTGAGAACAGTGTGAGGGAATAAAATTCTCTTCCAAATGCAAAACAAAAGAACCTCAGAGGAATTCTCTGAGGTTCTTTGCGTTCTAGTTTCCATATTTCTGATAAAAATCGACCTTAACCTGGATAAAGGTTTCGGCTTCGCGTAGTAGCTGCAGGAGGGTGGCACGTGTTTCAAACTCCTCACGTGTTTTCGGGAGACTCCGGTTGCGGAAGACTTGCAGATAGCGTTCGATGTCATCAAGTAGGTCATGAGCAGGATTGGTCTGACTTAGCTGGGCAGCAATCTTTGAAAAGAGCTGGGCCAAGATCAAACTCTCACTTGCGGCCAGGTGACAGGTATTGATCTGCTGGGCCATATTTCGCAGGATGCGACTTTGTCGCTGTCTCATCTCAAAGTAGTGGATGTGGTAGTCCGTCTGGTGAAAGAGATGGTCCGAGTGATCCAAATAAACCAGTTTGAGAGCTTCCTCAAGAAGACTATCTAATTGGTCAACGAGTTGGGCTTGATTGCGTCCATCTCCTCTTGACAGATAGTATTTAAAGCGAAGCAGGATGTCTTTTAACTTTTCTTCGACCTGAAGGTGGTAGCTTTGGATGGCTTTCTCGCGAGAGGGCATATAAAGGTTGACCAATAGTGCAAAGCTTGTCCCGATGAGAAAGAGGAGCACTTCATTAAGCAAGAGATCTGGGGAAGTAGACTCCTGTACCAAGAGATGACCGACCAAGACACTGCTAGGGGTGATGCCGATTTCCCAGCCCATTTTGTAAGCAAGAGGGACATAGAGAGCCAGGTAGAGGCCCAGACTCCAGATGTGAAAGCCCGTCAGCTGAAAGGCTAGAACACCGATAGCGAGCGCTAGGAGCATGGAAAAGAGGCGGTTACGTGCTAATTTCAGCGTGCTTCTGCGCGTGTCGGAGAGGCTTAAGAGAGCGATAATTCCAGCTGAAACTGCTGATGATAAATCTAAAAAATAAGCGAGAAAACAAGCGAGACAGGTCGCTAAGACCAGTTTGGTCGTACGTTGAGTGAGGGACATGAAAATTTCCTAAACTAATAGAATCAAGTGTTTAACGAGGAGTCAAAGACTAGGGACGAAGTTTTCGGTTTGTAGCATACTCGGCAACCGCTGTAAAGAGGACATCTGTTGAAGAGTTCAGAGCTGTTTCGCAGGAGTCTTGAACGACTCCGATCACAAAACCGACTCCGACAACCTGCATAGCCAAGTCGTTGGAAATCCCAAAGAGGCTACAAGCGACAGGAATGAGGAGAAGGGATCCCCCAGCGATTCCAGAGGCTCCGCAGGCAGAAATGGCAGCCACTACACTGAGCACAAATGCTGTCCCAAAGTCTACCGAAATTCCGAGTGTGTTGACGGCAGCCAAGGTCAGGACATTTATGGTAACAGCAGCGCCAGCCATGTTGATGGTCGAACCAAGCGGGATGGAGACAGAGTAGGTGTCAGGATTCAGTCCCAAATCTTGGCAGAGTTTCATATTGACAGGGATATTTGCAGCAGAGCTACGAGTGAAGAAGGCTGTAATACCACTGACACGTAAGCATTTCAAAAAAAGGGGATAGGGATTTTTCCTCATAAAGAGAAAGGCGATGAGCGGGTTGATGATGAGAGCAACAAAGGCCATAGTAGCAATCAAGAGTCCTAGGAGGACACCGTAGTTAGCCAGACTGGCAATGCCCTTGTCAGAGATGGTCTTAAACACCAAGCCTAAAATCCCAAAGGGAGCTAGATTGATAATCCATTCGACAATTTTAGAGGTGACATCCGCCATGGTTTTCAGCAATTCTTTACTGTGTTTACTTGCCTCTCTCATAGCTAGACCAAAGATGACTGCCCAAGAGAGAATCCCGATATAGTTGGCTTCAACAATGGCATTTAAGGGATTGTCCACCAGTTTGAGCAAGAGGTTGCTGAGGACTTGACCGATACCGTCAGGAGCAGCAACTTCTGTATTTGCACTGGTCAGAGTGATTTGTACAGGCAGTAAGAAACTAGCTAGAACGGCTACCAATGCAGCAGCAAAGGTTCCAAGCAAGTATAGGAAAATAACAGTCTTCATATTGGTATTTTGCCCCTTTTGGTGTTGGGAAAGGGCATTGGCAACAAGGGCAAAAACTAAAATAGGAGCGATGGCTTTCAGTCCGCCTACAAAGAGGTCTCCAAGCAGACCAATTCCTGTAAGGTTTGGAAAGAGCATCCCTAATGTAGCTCCCAAAATCATTCCAATAAGGATTCGTTTGATGAGGCTTGCCTTGATCCAGGCTCTAATGATTCGTTTCATAGCAGTCTCCTTCAAAATGTATTGTTTATAATTATAGTATAAATATGCTATAGAGGCAAGTGATATTTTGAAAATAGGAACAATAATTGAATAATTATGAAAGAAAAGAGAAGGACGATTTTATGGTATAATAGGAAAAAGGAGTTTTATATGCAAGATTTTTTTCAACGCTATTTTGATAAACTTGATTTAACAACCATGTTAGAGAATCTCTTGACCAAGGTGATTTCTCTTTTGATTTTGTTTTTACTATTTTATATAGCTAAAAAGATGCTTCATGCGACTGTACGAAAGATTGTCAAGCCCTCACTTAAATTTTCCAATCGAGATGCAGGAAGACAAAAAACCATCTCGCGTTTGCTGGAGAATGTCTTTAACTACATTCTGTATTTCTTCTTGCTCTACTGTATCCTGTCTATTTTAGGACTGCCAGTTTCTAGCCTCCTTGCCGGTGCGGGGATTGCTGGGGTGGCCATTGGTATGGGGGCGCAAGGCTTTCTATCCGATGTCATTAATGGCTTCTTCATCCTTTTTGAACGCCAGCTTGATGTGGGTGATGAAGTCGTTCTCACAAATGGACCGATTACCGTTTCTGGAAAGGTCGTTAGCGTAGGAATCCGTACAACGCAACTGCGAGGTGACGATCAAGCCCTTCACTTTGTTCCCAATCGTAATATTACCGTCGTCAGCAATCTATCTCGTACTGAATAGGCCGGCTATTTTAGCAGATTTGTGGTACAATAGAAGGAGTTTGGTAAAGGAGAGAGTATGCTATTTGTAGAGAAAAAATTAGGTCACGATTGTACATGGATAGACCTTGATGTGGACAAGATTAAAAACATGGAAGACCTTTCGTATGTCTATGGATTGGACAAAGAAACTATCGAGTATGCTCTGGATAGAAATGAGCGTGCCCACATGGACTATCACCGTGAAACGGGAACGGTCACCTTCATTTATAATGTTCTTGATTTAGAAAAAGACAAAGAATATTATGAAGCGATTCCGATGACCTTTATCGTTGAAAAACAACGGCTGATCACAATTAGCAATCACAAGAATAGTTATGTGATTAAACGTATGGCAACCTATCTTGAAAGCCATGAAGTTGTTTCAATCTACAAATTTCTTTTTGCCAGTTTAGAGATTATAAGCAATGCTTATTATCCAGTTATTGAAGAGATGGATAAAAGTAAGGATGAAATCAGTGCACTTCTTCGTCAAAAAACAACTAAAAAGAATCTTTTTGCCCTCTCTGACTTGGAAACTGGTATGGTTTACCTGACAGCTGCTGCCAAACAAAATCGTCTCCTCTTGGAACACATCCAAGGGCATGCTCTTTATCGCAGTTTTAACGAAGTTGAGAGAGAACAGTTTGACGATGCCATGATTGAAGCGCACCAGTTGGTTTCGATGACAGACTTGATTTCTCAAGTTTTGCAACAACTCTCAGCCTCTTACAACAACATCCTAAATAATAATCTAAATGATAATTTGACAACTTTGACAATTATCTCAGTCTTGCTAGCTATCCTTGCGGTTATTACAGGATTCTTCGGAATGAATGTTCCCTTACCGTTTGCAGATGAACCAAATGCTTGGATTTATATTTTGCTAGCTAGTCTCATTTTATGGGTAGTCTTAGCCCAATGTTTAAAGAATATTGCTAGAAATTAAAAAGAAAAGGAGCCAGAATGGCGATTGAAAATTATATGCCAGACTTTGCTGTGGAAGCAGTTTATGATCTGACAGTCCCAAGCCTGCAGGCGCAGGGAATCAAGGCTGTTTTGGTCGATTTGGACAATACCCTCATTGCTTGGAACAACCCTGATGGGACGCCAGAGATGAAACAATGGTTACATGACCTTCGGGATGCAGGCATTCGCATCATCGTGGTCTCAAATAACACCAAAAAACGAGTGCAACGCGCGGTTGAGAAATTTGGAATTGATTACGTTTATTGGGCTCTGAAGCCCTTCACCTTTGGAATAGACCGTGCCATGAAGGAATTCCACTATGAGAAAAATGAAGTGGTCATGGTCGGCGACCAGCTTATGACCGATATTCGGGCAGCGCATCGTGCAGGAATTCGCTCGATCTTGGTCAAGCCCTTAGTCCAACATGACTCTATCAAGACGCAGATTAACCGAGTTCGCGAGCGCCGTGTCATGCGAAAAATCACTGAAAAGTACGGACCGATTACATATAAAAAAGGAATCTAACTATGGAAGAAATTCTCTGTATTGGTTGTGGAGCAACCATTCAGACGACAGACAAGGCTGGTCTTGGATTTACTCCCCAGTCGGCACTTGAAAAAGGGTTGGAAACTGGCGAAGTCTATTGTCAACGCTGTTTCCGTCTCCGTCATTACAATGAAATCACGGATGTCCAGTTGACGGACGATGATTTCCTCAAACTCTTGCACGAGGTGGGAGACAGTGACGCCTTGGTGGTCAATGTCATTGATATCTTTGACTTTAATGGTTCTGTCATCCCAGGCTTGCCACGCTTTGTATCGGGCAATGATGTTCTCTTGGTTGGAAATAAGAAAGATATCCTGCCCAAGTCTGTTAAACCGGGCAAGATTAGCCAGTGGCTGATGGAGCGCGCCCACGAAGAAGGACTTCGTCCAGTGGATGTCGTCCTGACTTCAGCCCAAAACAAACATGCTATTAAGGAAGTCATTGATAAAATCGAGCAGTATCGTAAGGGACGCGATGTCTATGTGGTCGGTGTGACTAACGTTGGAAAATCAACCCTCATCAATGCCATTATTCAAGAAATAACGGGTGACCAGAATGTCATCACGACTTCGCGCTTTCCAGGGACAACCTTGGACAAGATTGAGATCCCGCTTGACGACGGATCTTATATCTACGATACGCCGGGAATCATCCACCGCCACCAAATGGCCCACTACTTGACAGCTAAAAATCTCAAGTATGTCAGTCCTAAAAAGGAAATCAAGCCCAAAACCTATCAGCTTAACCCTGAACAAACCCTGTTTTTAGGTGGTCTTGGACGCTTTGACTTTATAGCAGGTGAGAAGCAAGGATTTACTGCTTTCTTTGACAATGAACTCAAACTTCACCGTACCAAGCTAGAAGGCGCTAGTGCTTTCTACGACAAGCACCTGGGAACTCTTCTGACACCACCAAATAGCAAAGAAAAAGAAGATTTTCCAAAACTAGTCCAACATGTCTTTACCATCAAGGACAAGACAGACCTAGTCATTTCAGGCCTAGGTTGGATCCGCGTAACAGGCAACGCCAAAGTCGCCGTCTGGGCACCAGAAGGCGTCGCCGTCGTCACACGAAAAGCAATTATTTAAACACAGAAAGGAAAGAGTTGTCTGGATTCGGGCGAGCTTTGCGAGCCCATAACGAATACTTTTCGCCGTGGTGTCAGTTGGTACAAGGAGTTGTACCAACTGCGGAAAATTTGAGACCTTAGGCTCAAATTTTAGTCATGAAAGTCCGAAGGACTTTGCTGACGTCCGTAACCACTTCAGAAAAGTATAAAAAGAAACTCTTTTAAAGAAATTATGTCATTAACATCAAAACAACGTGCCTTCCTCAACAGCCAGGCACATACCCTCAAACCCATCATCCAAATCGGGAAAAATGGACTCAACGACCAAATCAAAACCAGCGTCCGTCAAGCCCTTGACGCCCGCGAATTGATTAAAGTTACGCTCTTGCAAAACACAGATGAAAACATCCACGAAGTAGCTGAAATCTTGGAAGAAGAAATCGGTGTGGATACGGTCCAAAAAATCGGACGCATCTTGATTTTGTATAAACAATCCAGCAAGAAAGAAAATCGCAAGATTTCCAAAAAAGTCAGAGAAATCTAAACACCTACTCCAAACAACTGTTTTTACAGAGAATTAAAGGAAGACGAGCCTATGGCAATCGAATTATTGACTCCCTTTACCAAGGTAGAGTTGGAGCCAGAAATCAAGGAGAAAAAACGCAAACAAGTCGGGATTTTAGGGGGGAATTTTAACCCTGTTCACAATGCCCATCTTGTTGTGGCGGACCAAGTACGACAACAGTTAGGACTGGACCAGGTCCTGCTTATGCCCGAATACCAACCACCTCATGTGGATAAAAAGGAAACCATCCCCGAGCACCATCGGCTCAAGATGCTTGAATTGGCGTTTGAGGGGATTGAAGGCTTAGCCATTGAAACTATTGAGCTGGAGCGCAAGGGCATTTCTTACACCTACGACACTATGAAGATTTTGACAGAGCAACATCCAGATACGGATTATTACTTCATTATCGGGGCTGATATGGTGGACTATCTGCCTAAATGGTACCGAATTGATGAGCTGGTCGACATGGTTCAGTTTGTTGGAGTTCAGCGCCCACGCTACAAGGCAGGGACTTCCTATCCAGTTATCTGGGTGGATGTGCCTCTCATGGACATCTCGTCCAGCATGGTGCGTGATTTCCTTGCCCAAGGTCGGAAACCTAACTTTCTCCTACCTCAGCCAGTGTTAGACTACATCGAGAAGGAGGGGCTCTACTGATGGCCTACCAAGACTATATCAACTGCTCCCGAGAGGCTTTGTTGGAAAAAATGGCAGAGCTTCTACCTGAAAAACGGTTAACCCATTGTTTGGGGGTGGAGCGTGCAGCCATAGAGTTAGCGGAGAGATTTGGAGTCGATACCGAGAAAGCGGGTCTAGCAGGCCTTCTTCATGATTATGCTAAAAAGCTGTCAGATCAGGAATTTCTAGACTTGATTGACCGTTACCGGCTAGATCCTGACCTCAAAAATTGGGGTAATAATGTCTGGCATGGCATGGTTGGCATCTACAAGATTCAGGAAGATTTGGATTTGCATGATCCAGAAATCCTGCGAGCTATTGAAATCCATACAGTCGGAGCTGGTCAGATGACCGATCTAGACAAAGTCATCTACGTCGCAGATTATATCGAGCACAATCGTGCCTTTCCTGGAGTGGACGAGGCACGTGAGATTGCTGTGCTATCGCTCAATAAGGCAGTGGCCTACGAAACAGCTCGTACCGTGGAGCATCTAGCTCATCAGGGATTCCCCATCTATCCCCAAACCCTGGAAACCTATAACGCCTTTGTGCACTATTTGAAAGAGGACTAAATGAACGAAAAAGAATTACTAGAACTAGTCGTGAAAGCGGCTGATGAAAAACGTGCGGAGGATATCCTTGCACTTGATGTACAGAATTTGACCAGCGTGACAGACTACTTTGTTATCACTAGCTCGATGAATAGCCGTCAGTTGGATGCAATCGCTGATAACATTCGTGAAAAAGTAGCAGAAGCTGGTGTTAAAGGCAGCCATGTTGAAGGTGATGCAGCGGGAGGTTGGGTTCTACTAGACCTCGGTGGTGTCGTTGTGCATATCTTCTCAGAAGAAATGCGTGCCCACTATAACTTAGAAAAACTATGGCATGAGGCGGATTCTGTAGATTTATCTGAAACTTTATAGTCTTTTCCTTTATCTTTTATTACGGCGTTAACTCATTTTGTCTAACTCTAGTTATGCCTGCAATTCGTTGCCTAGTACTAAAAGCAAACGAAAAGACTATAGCGTTACAATTGAACTCAGTTGCAGTAAACTGGGTTTCTTTGCTTATTTTAGAAAAAATGGATAGAAAGGTGAGGGCGTCGTGTTTTGTTCATCTCGAAACTGAACACGAGCTAAAAGCTGCGAGAAAAAGATAAACTTCCTTTGTATCTGACGATACAGCAGAAAGTTTCCTATTTTCTCCTTGCTTTTAACGCTCTTTGTGTCTTAGAAAGGATTTGAACCCGTCCTGTAATCGTCGGAAAATAGATAGCCTTCCTTGGAGCTCGGCTCCATCGTCAAGCTCCTAATTTTCATTCCGATTACGGGCGGACTTGGTATCATGATTTATGGCAACTTATGAAACCTTTGCGGCGGTCTATGATGCGGTCATGGATGATAGTTTATACGATAAATGGACGGATTTTTCTCTGCGTCATTTGCCTAAGACCAAGGAGAGAAAGAAACTCTTGGAATTGGCTTGCGGGACAGGCATCCAGTCTGTGCGCTTTTCTCAGGCTGGTTTTGAAGTGACTGGACTGGACTTGAGCGCGGATATGCTGAAGATTGCGGAGAAGAGAGCTGCTTCAGCCAAGCAAAAGATTGATTTTATTGAAGGCAATATGCTGGATTTGTCCAAGGCAGGTCAATATGATTTTGTCACGTGTTATTCAGACTCAATCTGTTACATGCAGGATGAGGTTGAAGTTGGGGATGTTTTCAAAGAAGTCTATAATGCCCTTAACGAAGATGGGGTATTTATCTTTGATGTCCATTCGACTTACCAGACAGATGAAGTTTTTCCAGGCTATTCTTACCATGAAAATGCAGAAGATTTTGCCATGCTCTGGGATACCTACGAGGACGCAGCACCTCACTCTATCGTGCATGAGTTGACTTTCTTTATCAAGGAAGCAGACGGCTCTTTTAGTCGCCACGATGAAGTGCATGAGGAACGAACTTATGAGGTCCTAACCTATGATGTTTTGCTGGAACAGGCCGGTTTCAAGTCCTTCAAACTCTATGCGGACTTTGAGGACAAGGAGCCAACAGAAACCAGCACCCGTTGGTTTTTTGTCGCGCAGAAGTAGGATGTCTGAATGATTTGGCAAAATAGATTGAGGTAATAATGTTAGAATTCTTTTTGATTGTGGTTGTGGTCATATTAGAGTTTATTATACTTAAGAACTTTCTTTCAATGAATTTGAAAGAATATCAGGGATTTAGTACGAGATTTTTTTCTCCTTCTAGTGGAGATAAAATTAGTACGAACAGCATAATCTTTTGGATATTTATTTCGCCATTTTTTTCTATCCTAGGCTATGTTTGTTCTTTGTTTTTGAATTCTGCTTTTAAAACATGTCATGTTTCATATAACTATTTATGGACGATAAGTTTAGTTTTTTGGATAGTTATATATCTGATAATTTTGATATTAGGTCGTCGAAAATTAGTGAATCATTTATTTATTTTAATAATAGCGATAGCTTCAATTATTTTAAACTGGTATATTGCTCGAATAGCTTTTACAGGAAATGTAAATGATATTTCACCTGATTCAAGTAATACGGCATTTCAATTCTATTTAGCTATAGGATTATCTCTGATTTCGATTGTACAAGTGATATATGAAAGAGATAACTACAAATTGAAACGTACGCGTTTTATTAGAGAGAAAATTCAGAAGTATCTACGAAAATACAAAGTAATATATTCTTTGAAAGGAAATATAGATCTGCTTTATTTGTCACTTGCCATTTTGGTACTAGAGGATTTTGAACGGCCCAAATTTATCAGAATTATAGAAAATATTTTGAGAACAAAAACAAGAAATATTGCTCAAAATGATTCCATTGATGATATTGATAGCGTTAGTATTCT
Source organism: Streptococcus sp. GP0011 (assembly GCF_030546305.1). Classification (GTDB taxonomy): domain Bacteria; phylum Bacillota; class Bacilli; order Lactobacillales; family Streptococcaceae; genus Streptococcus. The sequence continues at coordinate 166,493 of NZ_JAUONR010000004.1, forward strand.
TGTGAATCAACTTCAAGATTTGGCTGTTAGATCAGAAGAAGAGTATGAAAGAATAAACTTAGAGTTTATTATTAAAGAGATAAATCAATCTAATCATTATTTTAGCAATGTTATGGAATTGTTTGATACAATTTCTCGATTAGACAAAGATTATAAAATAGTTGAAGCTAATAAATATAATGAGAAGTAATGTCTAGTAGTAGGAGAACATCATGACCATAACAGGTATTATCGCGGAGTTTAATCCTTTTCATAATGGGCATAAATACCTGCTGGATCAGGCGGAGGGACTGAAAATCGTTGCCATGTCTGGAAATTTCATGCAGCGTGGAGAGCCTGCTATCGTGGACAAGTGGACACGGACTCAGATGGCGCTGGAAAATGGAGCAGACTTGGTAGTAGAATTGCCCTTTTTAGTCAGTGTTCAGGCGGCAGATTTCTTTGGCCAAGGAGCTGTGGATATCTTGGCTCGCTTGGGCATTGATACTCTAGCTTTCGGGACAGAGGCAGTTCTGGATTATCAGAAAATTGCCGACCTCTACACAGAGCAAGGCGTTGAGATGGAGAATTTTGTGGACAATCTACCTGATTCACTCTCCTACCCTCAGAAAACCCAAGCTATGTGGCGGGAATTTGCTGGTCTTTACTTTTCTGGCAATACGCCCAATCATGTTCTGGCTTTGGCCTATGCCAAGGCGGTTTCGGGACGTAGAATCAAACTCCATCCGATTCAGCGTCAGGGAGCTGGCTATCATTCTGTTGATAAGGATGTGGACTTTGCCTCGGCAACAGCTCTTCGTCAGCACCAGAGGGACAAAGATTTCTTAGAATGCTTTATGCCTTCTGTTGACCTCTTTGAGCAGGCCAGTAAGGTGAGCTGGGATGACTATTTTCCATTTCTCCGCTATCAAATCTTGTCAAATCCAGATCTAACGACCATCTATCAGGTCAATCAAGAAATGGCAGTTCGCATCAAGGATGCTATCAAAACAGCCCAGTCTGTGGAGGAATTGGTCGAGGCGGTTGCGACTAAACGCTACACTAAGGCGCGTGTCAGACGCCTCTTGACCTATATCTTGGTGCAGGCCAGGGAAAGTGACTTGCCAGAGGGCATCCATGTCCTAGGATTTACAGAAAAAGGCAGACAACATCTCAAGTCTCTGAAAGAGCAGGTCCATCTAGTCAGCCGAATTGGAAAAGAACCTTGGGATGCTATGACTCAAAAGGCAGATCAGATTTACCAACTAGGACAGCCAAGTATAGCAGAGCAGAATTTCGGCAGAGTACCCATTAGAATAGAATCAAACTAAGTCTACTGAAAGGTAGGCTTTTTTATTATATGTTTTAATGAAAATGTCATTTTTAAGAGTTAGAAAGTTTGTTTTGTGATTTCAGAACTTTCTTCTAAAATTCACACAAAACTCTTCAATTTGGGTTTGTGAAAATTGTTTTTTTATGATAGAATATTAAGGAATGTATGTCATTCGATAAACAAATTTAATGAGGTAAAAACATGGAAATCATGACCATTGCGATTGTTGTTTTTGCCGTCATCATTGGTTTAGTCATTGGATATGTCAGCATCTCAGCTAAGATGAAATCATCTCAAGAGGCTGCAGAGTTGATGCTTCTAAATGCTGAACAAGAAGCAACTAATTTACGAGGACAAGCTGAGCGCGAAGCGGATTTATTACTAAATGAAGCCAAGAGCGAAAGCAAGTCTCTTAAAAAAGAAGCACTATTGGAGGCCAAAGAGGAAGCCAGAAAATACCGTGAAGAAGTGGACGCTGAATTTAAGTCAGAACGTCAGGAGCTCAAGCAAATTGAAAGTCGTTTGACGGAACGTGCAACGAGTCTTGACCGCAAAGACGACAATTTGACGAACAAAGAAAAAACACTTGAACAAAAAGAACAAAGTATTTCTGATAGAGCAAAAAACCTTGATGCACGTGAAGAGCAATTAGAGGAAGTCGAAAGACAAAAAGAAGCTGAACTTGAACGTATTGGCTCCCTTTCCCAAACTGAGGCTCGAGATATTATCTTGGCTCAGACAGAGGAAAATTTGACCAAGGAAATTGCTAGTCGCATTCGTGAGGCTGAGCAAGAGGTCAAGGAACGTTCAGACAAGATTGCGAAAGATATCTTGGTTCAGGCTATGCAGCGTATCGCTGGTGACTATGTAGCGGAGTCAACAAACTCTACAGTTCATCTACCAGACGATACCATGAAGGGACGCATTATCGGTCGTGAAGGACGCAATATTCGTACCTTTGAAAGTTTGACAGGGGTCGATGTGATTATCGACGACACGCCAGAAGTGGTAACCTTGTCAGGATTTGATCCGATTCGTCGTGAAATTGCTCGTATGACCATGGAAATGTTGCTCAAGGATGGACGTATCCACCCAGCTCGTATCGAGGAGTTGGTGGAGAAAAACCGTCAGGAGATTGACAATAAAATCCGTGAATACGGTGAGGCTGCGGCCTATGAGATTGGTGCGCCAAACCTCCATCCAGACTTGATGAAGATCATGGGACGTTTGCAGTTCCGTACTTCATATGGACAAAATGTCTTGCGTCATTCGATCGAGGTTGCTAAGTTATCTGGTATCATTGCCAGTGAACTTGGTGAAAATGCAGCTCTTGCCCGTCGTGCTGGATTCCTTCATGACATTGGGAAAGCTATTGACCGCGAGGTTGAAGGCAGTCACGTTGAGATTGGTACGGAGTTGGCTCGTAAGTACAAGGAACACCCAGTTGTGGTGAATACCATTGCTAGCCACCACGGTGATGTGGAAGCTGAAAGCGTCATTGCAGTGATCGTTGCTGCAGCAGATGCCTTGAGTGCAGCGCGTCCAGGTGCTCGTAGTGAATCTCTTGAAAGCTATATCAAGCGTCTCCATGACTTGGAAGAAATCGCCAATGGCTTTGAAGGGGTGCAAAATAGCTTTGCCCTTCAAGCAGGACGTGAAATCCGTATCATGGTTAATCCAGGACAAATCAAAGACGACAAAGTCACAATCTTGGCTCACAAAGTTCGTGAGAAAATTGAAAACAATCTCGATTACCCAGGAAATATCAAGGTAACCGTGATCCGCGAACTTCGTGCAGTAGATTATGCTAAATAAATAAGAAAGAGCAGTTGAAATATTACTGCTTTTTTGTTACACTAGATAGAAAGACTGTAGAAGGATAACTGACGTGATCATCAGTATCCGAGAGAAATTTCACTTTATTTCACAGACTAACTAAAGGAGACATAATGGCAGACCGAGGCTTGCTAATCGTTTTTTCTGGTCCTTCAGGAGTTGGGAAAGGAACGGTTAGAAGAGAGATTTTTGAGAGTTCTGATAATCAATTTCAATACTCTGTATCGATGACGACGCGTGCGCAACGTCCTGGTGAAGTGGACGGGGTGGACTATTTCTTCCGTACTCGTGAAGAGTTTGAAGAGCTGATCCGTCAAGGTCAGATGTTGGAATATGCAGAATATGTCGGTAACTACTATGGAACTCCTCTAACCTATGTCAATGAAACCCTAGATAAGGGAATCGATGTCTTTCTTGAGATTGAAGTGCAAGGAGCCCTTCAGGTTAAGAAAAAGGTTCCAGATGCTGTCTTTATCTTCCTAACACCACCAGATTTGGATGAATTGCAAGATCGTTTGATAGGTCGTGGAACAGATAGCGCTGAAGTGATTGCCCAACGAATCGAAAAAGCCAAGGAAGAAATTGCCCTCATGCGTGAGTATGATTATGCCATTGTCAACGATCAGGTGCCCCTCGCTGCTGAACGTGTCAAGCGTGTGATCGAAGCAGAACACTTCCGTGTGGACCGTGTTATTGGTCACTACCAGGAGATGTTGCCAAAATCTCCAACTACTCGATAAACTATAGGAAACAGGTACAAGCAAATGATGTTAAAACCCTCTATTGATACCTTGCTGGACAAGGTACCATCAAAATATTCACTCGTAATCTTGGAAGCAAAACGTGCCCACGAACTAGAAGCAGGCGCACCAGCGACTCAAGAGTTTAAGTCTGAAAAATCAACTCTTCGCGCCTTGGAAGAAATCGAGTCAGGAAACGTTACGATTCACCCAGATCCAGAAGGAAAACGTGAAGCAGTTCGTCTCCGTATCGAAGAAGAAAAACGCCGAAAAGAAGAAGAAGAAAAGAAAATCAAAGAGCAAATCGCTAAAGAAAAAGAAGATGGTGAAAAAATTTAAGGTTGGGGGGACTCAATCTTATTTTTTCTATTACAAGAATGTAGTGACAAGAAGGATGTGAGAAGATGGCTATCGCAAAGATTATCGTGGATGTTCCCCTGATGCAGACGGACCAGCCCTACAGTTACAAGGTCCCAGAGGAATTTATAGACATGCTGGAAGTCGGTATGCGGGTCCATGTCCCCTTCGGCAAGGGCAATCGTTTGATCCAAGGGATTGTGCTAGGCTTGGAATCTCAGTCAGATGAAGAAGTGGCTGATCAGGACTTGAAGGAGATTGCAGAGGTGCTAGATTTTTCTCCAGTCTTGACTCAGGAGCAACTCTGGTTGGCTGAGGAATTACGCAAGTCCGTCTTTTCTTACAAAATCTCCATCCTAAAAGCCATGCTTCCAGGATTTTTAAACTCCAGTTATGATAAGATTCTCTATCCTCTGGAAGGTCTTAGCCAGGCAGACCGAGAGCGTCTGTTTGGTTCAGAAGATTCGCTAGCCTTTTCTTCTCTAGACCTTGTCAAGCAGGCAGAAATGATGCGTTTGACGAGAAAAGGACTGCTCCGCTTAGAATACCAGGCAGTCGACCAAAAGAAGGTTAAGACTCAGTCTTGGTATGAGGTTGATGCTACTCGACTAGAGCAGATTGAGATTTCTACGCGTGCCAAGAAAAAGGCAGAGCTGAGAGATTATTTGCTTGCTCATGCGGAAAGTGCTTCCTTGGCTAGTTTGCTAGAGTCCTATTCGCGGGAGCAAGTCAACTTCTTCGTGGAGCAAGGGGCTCTAACCATAGTCCAAAAGGAAGTGCAACGTTCAGCTGGCTATTTTGAAGGCATTGAAGCCAGTAGACCTTTGGAGCTGAACCCAGAGCAAAGACAGGCGCGTGATGCCGTTGTCAGTGCTATTGGCAGTCAGCAACCTCCTTTCCTCCTTCAAGGGATTACAGGAAGTGGGAAAACGGAGGTGTACTTGCAGATCATCCAAGGAGCCTTGGACAAAGGCAAGACAGCCATTTTGCTGGTACCTGAGATTTCTCTGACGCCACAAATGACGGAGCGGTTCATTGCTCGTTTTGGCGAGAAAGTAGCTATCCTCCACTCAGGCCTTTCCAATGGTGAAAAGTACGATGAATGGCGCAAGGTCGAGCGTGGAGATGCTCAAGTTGTTGTTGGAGCCAGATCGGCCATCTTTGCACCTATAAAAAATCTAGGTGTCATCATTATCGATGAAGAGCATGAAGCTAGTTACAAACAAGACAGCAATCCCCGTTATCATGCTAGAGAGGTCGCCATTCTAAGGGCCCAGTATAATCAAGCAGCTCTCGTACTTGGGTCTGCCACACCGAGCCTTGAGAGTCGTGCCCGTGCTGGAAAAGGTGTCTATCACCACTTACGTCTGACCCAACGAGCCAATCCTATGGCTACGATTCCAGAGGTTCAAGTGATTGACTTTCGGGACTATATCGGACAAAATGAGACATCAAACTTTACGCCTCCTTTGCTAGAGGCCATCCAAGACCGTCTGGATAAAAAAGAGCAGGTAGTCCTCATGCTCAACCGTCGGGGTTATTCTAGCTTTGTTATGTGTCGAGAGTGTGGGACGGTAGATAGCTGCCCCAACTGTGACATTTCTTTGACTCTCCACATGGATACCAAGACCATGAACTGCCATTACTGTGGCTTTTCTAAGGGAATTCCTCATGTCTGTCCCAACTGTCAGAGTCGCAGCATTCGCTACTACGGTACAGGGACTCAGAAAGCTTACGATGAGCTGGCAGAGCTCTTTCCTCAGGCTCGCATTCTGCGGATGGATGTGGATACGACCCGCAGGAAAGGTAGTCACCAAGCTCTTCTTGACCAGTTTGGTCAAGGGGAAGCGGATATCTTGCTGGGAACTCAGATGATTGCCAAGGGCTTGGATTTCCCAAATGTGACCTTGGTCGGAGTGCTCAATGCGGATACGGCCTTGAATTTGCCTGATTTCCGTTCTTCTGAGAGAACCTTCCAACTCTTAACTCAGGTGGCAGGACGGGCAGGTCGTGCGGAAAAGGCTGGGCAGGTCTTAATCCAGTCTTACAATCCTGAGCACTATGCCATTCGTTTTGCAAAAGATCAGGACTATGAAGGCTTTTACGCCTATGAAATGAGTATCAGGCGCCAACTCGGCTATCCGCCTTATTATTTCACTATTGGGATTACCCTCTCTCACAAGAAAGAAGAAGAGGTTGTCAAACGTGCCTATGAAGTCATGGGAATTTTGCGCTCAGGTTTATCGGACACTAGTAAAATCCTGGGACCGACACCAAAACCCATTGCCCGTACCCACAACCTTTATCATTACCAGATTTTGATTAAATACCGTTTAGAAGATGAGTTGGGTCCAACCCTCAATCAGGTCTTGGCCTTGACTCAAGAACGGGAAAATAGCGAGCTTCGTCTCAGCATTGACCACGAACCGCAGCAATTTTTATAAGAAGGAGAAGAAATGACAAAACTAATCTTTATGGGAACCCCTGATTTTTCAGCGACAGTTTTGAAGGGTTTGTTATCAGATGACCGTTACGAGATTCTAGCTGTTGTGACCCAGCCAGATCGCGCTGTCGGTCGTAAAAAAGTGATCCAAGAAACCCCGGTTAAGCAGGCTGCCAAAGAAGCAGGCCTTCCTATCTACCAGCCTGAAAAATTATCTGGAAGTCCAGAGCTGGAAGCTATTATGAATCTAGGAGCGGATGGGATTATCACTGCTGCTTTTGGGCAGTTTCTCCCAAGTAAACTCCTTTATAGCATGGATTTTGCGGTCAACGTTCACGCTTCCCTTCTTCCAAAACACCGTGGTGGCGCCCCCATTCATTACGCCTTGATTCAAGGGGATGAGGAAGCTGGTGTGACCATTATGGAGATGGTTAAGGAAATGGATGCAGGAGATATGATTTCCCGTCGTAGCATTCCCATCACAGATGAGGACAATGTCGGCACCTTGTTTGAAAAATTAGCGATTGTTGGTCGTGATTTGCTTTTGGATACTCTTCCTGGCTATATAGCTGGTGAAATTCAGCCAGAACCGCAAGATCCAAACCAGGTTACATTTTCTCCAAATATCAAACCAGAGGAAGAAAAATTGGACTGGAATAAGACTAATCGTCAACTCTTTAACCAAATCAGAGGGATGAATCCATGGCCTGTTGCCCACACTTTTCTCAAGGGAGATCGCTTTAAGATTTATGAAGCCCTGCCAGTAGAAGGTCAGGGAGCTCCAGGTGAGATCCTCTCTATTGGCAAGAAGGAATTGATTGTCGCAACGGCAGAAGGTGCTCTATCTCTCAAGCAAGTGCAGCTAGCTGGGAAGCCTAAGATGGACATTTCTTCCTTCCTCAACGGAGTGGGACGGACATTGACTGTAGGAGAACGATTTGGTGACTAAAGTAGAAACGGCTAGAAGTCTAGCTCTAGCAGTGCTAGAGGATGTTTTGGTTAACCAAGCATATTCCAATATTGCCTTAAACAAACACCTTAAGGGGAGTCAACTCTCAGCAGCAGATAAGGGCTTGGTGACAGAGATTGTCTACGGAACGGTAGCTCGTAAACTGACTCTGGAATGGTACCTGTCCCACTTTATCGAAGACCGGGATAAGCTAGATAACTGGCTCTATATCTTGCTCCTTCTGAGCGCTTACCAACTTCGGTATCTGGATAAGATTCCTAATCACGCTGTTGTTAATGAAGCAGTGGAACTAGCCAAAGCGCGTAAAAAAGGCAGTGAAAAATTAGTCAACGCCGTCCTTCGTCGTATCTTGCGAGAAGGCTGGCCAGACATTGACAGTATCAAACGCAAAAACAAGCGTGATTCCATTGCTTATTCTCTCCCAGTTTGGATCGTGTCTAAACTTAAGGAAGAATACGGGGAAGAGAGAGCACAAGCCATCTTTAAAAGTCTCTTGGTGCGTAACAAAGCCAGCATCCGGGTGACCAACTTGAGCCGAAAAGAGGAAATCAAAGCTGTGTTAGAGGCGACCGATTCCCCTTTGGCGGCCACTGGTCTGGTCAAGGAGCAAGGCCACTTTGCAGGCCATGATTTGTTCGCAGAAGGGGCTATAACCATCCAAGACGAATCCAGTCAACTGGTTGCTCCGACTCTTGATCTACAAGGTGATGAACAGGTCCTGGATGCCTGTGCCGCTCCGGGTGGGAAAACAGCTCATATGGCTTCGTATCTCAGGACAGGTCAGGTTACTGCTCTGGACTTGTATGACCATAAGTTGGACTTGATCCAAGAAAATGCGGAGCGTTTAGGTGTGGCAGATCGAGTGCAAACGCAAAAATTGGATGCCAGAAAAGTGCATGAATTTTTCGGTCGGGACTCTTTTGATAAGATTTTAGTAGATGCTCCCTGTTCTGGGATTGGACTCTTGCGTCGTAAACCAGACATCAAATACAATAAAGAAACAGCAGATTTCACATCCCTACAGGAAATTCAGCTGGAAATATTAGGTAGTGTTTGTCAAACGCTACGAAAAGGTGGTATAATAACTTATAGTACCTGTACTATTGTCTCTGAGGAAAACTTTCAAGTCGTTGAGGCGTTTTTAGAAAGTCATCCCGAGTTCGAGCAGGTTAAACTAGAACACGAATGTAAAGATATCCTGAAAGATGGCTGCATCCTTATCACTCCTGAATTGTATGGAAGTGATGGATTCTTTATCAGCCAATTTCGCAAGATATCAGAATAGGAAGGAACTGACACAATGGAAATAGCATTATTAACAGATGTTGGTCAGAAACGGACAAATAATCAGGACTATGTCAATCACTTTGTCAACCGAGCAGGACGCACTATGATCATCTTGGCTGACGGGATGGGAGGACACCGAGCAGGAAATATCGCTAGTGAGATGGCGGTAACAGACCTCGGTGTGGCTTGGGTGGATACCCAAATTGACTCAGTCAATGAAGTTCGTGAGTGGTTTGCCCACTACCTAGAGATTGAAAATCAAAAAATTCATCAATTAGGTCAGGACGAAGCCTACAAAGGTATGGGAACTACGCTAGAAGCTATGGCTATTATTGACAACCAAGCTATCTATGCTCATATTGGAGATTCTCGTATCGGTTTGATTCGTGGAGAAGAGTACCACCAGTTGACCAGTGACCATTCCTTGGTCAATGAATTGCTCAAGGCTGGCCAGTTGACTCCAGAAGAAGCTGAAGCGCATCCCCAAAAAAATATCATCACTCAGTCCATCGGACAAAAAGATGAGATCCAGCCAGATTTTGGGATGATTACACTGGAGTCAGGAGACTATCTCTTGCTCAATAGTGATGGTTTGACCAATATGATTTCGGCAAGTGAGATTTATGATATCGTAACCAGCGATATTTCCTTAGCAGACAAGGCGGCAACCCTTATTCGTTTTGCTAACAATGCAGGAGGTTTAGACAACATTACGGTTGCCCTTGTTTACATGAACGAGGAGGCAGCAGAATGATCCAAATCGGCAAGATTTTTGCCGGGCGGTATCGGATTGTCAAGCAGATTGGTCGAGGAGGCATGGCAGATGTTTACTTGGCCAAGGATTTGATCCTAGACGGGGAAGAAGTGGCAGTGAAGGTCCTGAGGACCAACTACCAGACAGACCCTATTGCTGTGGCACGTTTCCAGCGTGAAGCGAGGGCCATGGCGGATCTGGACCATCCTCATATCGTTCGGATAACAGATATTGGTGAGGAAGACGGTCAACAGTACCTAGCTATGGAATACGTAGCAGGCCTTGACCTCAAGCGTTATATCAAAGAACACTACCCTCTTTCAAATGAAGAAGCAGTTCGGATCATGGGGCAAATCCTCTTGGCCATGCGCTTAGCCCATACTCGAGGAATCGTTCACCGTGATTTGAAACCTCAAAATATCCTCTTGACACCTGACGGCACAGCTAAGGTCACGGACTTTGGGATTGCCGTAGCCTTTGCGGAGACCAGTCTGACCCAGACAAACTCAATGTTAGGCTCTGTTCATTATTTGTCACCTGAGCAAGCGCGTGGTTCTAAAGCGACCTTCCAGAGTGATATCTATGCAATGGGGATTATCTTCTATGAAATGCTGACGGGACATATCCCTTATGATGGGGATAGTGCGGTGACCATTGCCCTCCAGCATTTCCAGAAACCACTTCCGTCCGTCATAGCTGAAAATCCATCTGTCCCTCAGGCTTTAGAAAATGTTGTCATAAAGGCAACTGCTAAGAAGCTGTCAGATCGTTATCAGTCTGTTTCAGAAATGTATGTGGACTTGTCAACTAGCTTGTCTTATAATCGCCGGAATGAACCGAAACTGGTCTTTGACGATGCGAGTAAGGCAGACACTAAGACTTTACCTAAAGTTCCACAAAGTACACTGACATCGATTCCTAAAGCTCCGGCGCAGGAAGAACGCCCTCAGCCAAAGAAAGCAACTCAACCAGTGGCAGAGCCGGCTCCAGCGCCAAAGCCAGCCAAGAAACGGAAGTTTAAGGCTCGCTATATGATTCTTTTGGCCAGTCTTCTATTGGTTGCAGCCTCTTTGGTCTGGATTTTGTCAAGAACACCAGCAACGATTGCTATTCCTGACGTAGCTGGACAAACCGTTGCAGAGGCTAAAGAAGCGCTTAAGAAAGCTAATTTTGAGGTTGGTGAAGAAAAAACAGAGGCTAGTGATAAGGTTGAAGAAGGTCGTGTTATTCGTACCGATCCTGACGCCGGTACGACACGCAAAGAAGGAACAAAAATTAATTTGATTGTGTCTTCTGGTCAGCAATCCTTCCAACTCGGAAACTATATTAGAAGAAAATCTAGTGATGTAGTGGCAGAGTTGAAAGGTAAGAAGGTTCCAGAAAATCTGATTAAGATTGAGGAAGAAGAATCCAACGAATTCGAAGCCGGTACAATCATGAAACAGAGTTTACCGGAGGGAACAACCTACGATCTTAGCAAGGCAACTCAAATAGTTCTGACTGTTGCTAAAACTGTTGCTAAAAAAGTAAATTTTATTTCAATGCCAAACTACATTGGCTCGAGTCTTGAATTTGCTAGAAATAATCTTAAAAGTATAGGTATTAGTGAAGATAGAATTGAAATTAAAGAAGTGGAGATAGGACAAGAAGGAATTAAAGAAGGCGAGATTGCGAAACAAAGTCCTGCACCGGATGAAAAACTCGATTTAAGCAATCCGATAGTTAAACTATATATTTATAAACCTAAAAAAACTTCACCTTCAAGTAGTCTACCTTCGTCAGAACATAATTCTGGTCAAACTGATACTACAAGCCCAACACAAGGTAACCATCCAACAACACCTACACAAGATGGAACTGGAAGTCAACGAAATCAATAGACTTCATATACATAATTCAATCTTTGTCATGATTTCATGGCAAAGATTTTTTTTGAGTCCGGATTTGTGATAGAATAGAAGGAGTTGATAAAAGGAGGAACGCATGGACGAATCGAGAGAGTTGAATGCCGTCATTGATGTGATTATGCTAGCAGGAACCATTCTCTTAAAAAGTGGCTCAGAGATTCATCGGGTTGAGGATACTATGATCCGTATTGCCCATTCACAGGGAATAGTGGATTGCAATGTTCTTGCCATGCCCGCAGCTATTTTCTTTTCGATTGAAAACACCAATATTTCTCGGATGAAACGGGTAACCTCATCCTCCTATAACATCGAAAAAGTCTGTGATGTCAACCAAGTATCACGAGAACTTGTTGGAGGGCAGATTGATCTCTCGACAGCCTTTAAAAAGCTCAAAGAAATCGGCAATCAAGCCCTTCCTTATAGCAAGCTCCAAGTGACTGTAGCAGCGACCCTCAGTGCCCCTTTCTTCTCGATTATGTTTGGGGGCAATGTCTATGACGCTTTTGGTGCGGCTATTGCGACTTTATTTGGATTTGCCTTCTCTCTCTATGTAGAGAAGTTTGTCCGCATTCCTTTTGTAACCGCCTTTGCGGGAGCCTTTGTTTTTGGCTTGATTGCCCAGTTCTGGGCCCGCTATACAGGATTTCCTTCGACGGCAGACTTGATCATAGCGGGAGCCGTCATGCCTTTTGTTCCAGGGATTGCTCTGACAAATGCAGTTCGGGATATCATGACCAACCATATCAACTCTGGTATGAGCAAGATGTTTGAATCCCTGCTCATTACCCTCGCTTTAGGGGCCGGTACCTCCGTCGCCCTAGTTTTGATGACATAAGATGACTCTAACAAGTATTTTGCTCCAAGCAGTGGCGAGTTTACTCGCCATTATCACCTTTCTAATCGTACTGAATGTTCAACGCTCCATGCTCCTACCTGGTGGTGTTTTGGGAATGGGCGTTTGGCTCCTCTATCTCGTGCTCAAAGAACCAACCAATGTTATTGTCGCGACCTTTATCGCAGCAGTAATTGGCTCTTGCATCAGCCAGATTTTAAGTATTGTCTATAAGACACCAGCGGTAGTTTTTGTCTTGGCCATTCTTGCCCCCTTGGTGCCGGGTTATTTATCCTATCGAACGACAGCTTTCTTTGTGACAGGTGATTACAGCCATGCTATTGCCAGCGCGACTTTGGTGGTGATGTTAGCTCTGGTCATTTCTATCGGGATGGCGAGTGGAACGGTGATTTTAAAACTTTATTACTATATCCGAAAACAACGAGGAATCTCCTCCTAAGGCTGTCAAAGAAAAGGCTTGATTTGGTGAATCAAGTCTTTTTTCTCTCTTTTGTCCCTATTTGTGATAAAATAGAATGAAACGATTTTTTACAATGAATGAAAAAACAGAGGTAAATATGACAATCGGTATTGATAAGATTGGTTTTGCGACCAGTCAATATGTCTTGAAATTACAAGACTTAGCAGAAGCGAGGGGAGTTGACCCCGAAAAATTTAGCAAGGGACTCTTGTTAAATGAAATTAGTATTGCGCCACTGACTGAGGACATTGTTACCTTGGCAGCTAGTGCAAGCAACTCTATTCTAACAGACAAAGAAAAAGAAGAAATCGACATGGTCATCGTGGCGACCGAGTCAGGAATTGACCAGAGTAAGGCAGCAGCGGTCTTTGTTCATGGCTTGTTAGGCATTCAGCCTTTCGCCCGTAGCTTTGAAATCAAAGAAGCCTGCTATGGAGCGACAGCTGCCCTTCATTATGCTAAATTGCATGTGGAAAATTCTCCAGAGTCTAAGGTTTTGGTCATTGCTAGTGATATTGCCAAGTATGGTGTGGCAACTCCGGGTGAGCCAACCCAGGGTGCTGGAAGTGTGGCCATGCTAATCACGCAAAATCCACGCATTATGGTCTTTAACAACGATAACGTTGCCCAAACACGCGACATCATGGATTTTTGGCGTCCGAACTACTCAAGCACTCCTTATGTAAACGGCATGTACTCGACCCAACAGTATCTTGATTGCCTGACAACGACTTGGGATGAGTATAAGAAACGCTATGATTGGACTATGGATGACTTTGCAGCTATCTGCTTCCATTTACCTTATCCTAAGTTGGCCCTAAAAGGTTTGCGCAAGATGATAGACAAAACTTTGTCTAAAGAAAAACAGGATAGTTTGCAAGAGAACTTTGATAAGTCCATTCTCTACAGTCAGATGATTGGGAATATCTATACAGGTTCCCTTTTCCTTGGGCTTCTCTCCCTTTTGGAAAATGCAGAGACTTTGAAGGCTGGAGATAAAATTGCCCTCTACAGTTACGGAAGTGGAGCGGTTTCAGAGTTCTTTAGTGGTGAATTGGTCGAAGGCTATGAGGCTTACCTTGATAAGGACCGCTTGAGCAAACTTAAACAACGTACAGCATTGTCTGTTGCAGACTATGAAAAAGTCTTCTTCGAAGAATTGCAGTTGGATGAGTCTGGTTCAGCCCAATTTGCAGGCTATGAACATCAAGACTATGCCTTGGTTGAAATTGTCGACCACCAACGCCGTTATAGCAAGGTTGAAAAATAATGAAGATAAGTTGGAATGGATTTTCTAAAAAATCATACCATGAGCGCCTGGAGTTGTTGCGAGCTCAGGCGCTCCTTAGTCCTGAAAAGCAAACGAGTCTCGAGCAGGATGAACAAGTCAGCTTGGCCATTGCAGACCAGCTGAGTGAGAATGTGGTAGGAACTTTTTCTCTGCCTTATTCGATCGTTCCAGAGCTTTTGGTGAACGGTCAGGACTACACAGTTCCCTATGTGACAGAAGAACCCTCAGTGGTTGCTGCGGCCAGCTATGCTAGCAAAATCATCAAGCGAGCAGGTGGCTTTACTGCTCAAGTACATGAGCGCCAGATGATCGGTCAGGTAGCCCTTTATCAAGTTGCTGAACCTGAACAAGCGCAAGAGAAGATTGCCAGCAAGAAGGCGGAACTCTTGGAACTTGCCAATCAAGCCTATCCTTCCATCGTTAAACGCGGTGGTGGGGCGCGTGATTTGCATGTAGAGCAGATCAAAGGTGAAACAGATTTTCTCGTCGTCTATCTCCATATCGATACCCAGGAAGCCATGGGGGCTAATATGCTCAATACCATGCTAGAAGCCTTGAAGCCAGTCTTAGAAGAGCTCAGTCAGGGACAGAGTCTCATGGGAATTTTGTCCAATTACGCGACAGATTCTCTAGTGACAGCAAGTTGTCGTATTGCCTTTCGCTACTTGAACCCTCAAAAGGATAAAGGACGAGAAATTGCAGAGAAAATAGCCTTGGCCAGCCAGTTTGCACAGGCTGATCCTTACCGAGCGACTACTCACAATAAAGGGATTTTTAATGGTATTGATGCCATTTTGATTGCTACTGGTAATGACTGGCGTGCCATCGAAGCTGGTGCCCATGCCTTTGCTAGTCGAGATGGACGCTATCAAGGTTTAAGTCGATGGAGTCTAGATAGGGACTCGGAAGAATTGGTTGGTGAGATGACACTGCCCATGCCTGTAGCGACCAAGGGTGGCTCTATCGGTCTCAACCCTCGTGTAGCCCTCAGTCATGAACTACTGGGAAATCCTTCTGCCAAGGAATTAGCTCAGATTATCGTGTCTATCGGTCTTGCCCAAAACTTTGCGGCCCTCAAAGCCTTGGTCAGTACGGGCATCCAGCAAGGTCACATGAAATTGCAGGCCAAATCCCTAGCTCTCCTAGCTGGTGCTAGTGAGTCTGAAGTTGCTCCCCTCGTTGAGCGTCTCATCGCAGATAAAACCTTTAACTTAGAGACAGCCCAGCGCTATCTAGAAAACTTAAGATCATAAAAAAACTCAGACGAATCAGTCTGAGTTTTCTTGTACTTAAATACTTTTTCCTGGTAATAGGGTGACGGGTAAGAAGTAACCGGTTGTCGCGACCTCTTTGCCTTCGATCTTCTGCAAGAGAAGATCAACAGTGAGGTGGGCAATCTCTTTCATAGGTTGCTTAATCGTTGTCAAATGAGGATAGTAGTTCTCGATAAAGTAAGTCCCATCATAGCCGATGACCTTGAGCTCATCAGGAACAGAGATACCTAGCTCCTGAGCGATTTTGATAACCAGGATAGCTGTCAAATCATCCGAAGCAAAGATAGCATCTGGTTTCTGATGGGTCAAGATATTCTTGATTTCCATTTCTTTTCTGACGGGAGAAAAGTCGCTCGAAACATTGATAATAGGTGCTTTCGGGAGAACAGAGGCAAATCCAGCGTGGCGGAGTCCAGTTGGTGAGTTGGAGTTGTCATTTCCTGTAATCATGATGATAGACTGGGCGCCTGTCTTGACCAAAGTTTGGGCGGCGAGGACCCCGCCTCCGTAGTTATCAGAGGAGACGACAGGGATGTCTGGTGATAGATTTCGGTCAAAGGAAATGATCGGTGCTGTCACACGATTGTAGTCTTCGATTCCCAAGTTGTGACTTCCAGAAATGATACCATCGACCTGGTTGGCCTCCAGCATTTCAATGTATTCCCGTTCTTTTTCAGAGTCGTGTTCGCTGTTACAGATGATGGTCTTGTAGCCATTTTTGAAGAGTTGGTGTTCCAATTTATCAATCAACTCCGCATAAAAGACATGACTGATGTTTGGAAAAATGAGTCCAATCAACTTGGCAGATTTTCCTTGAAGACTTCGAGCCAGATTATTGGGCTTGTAGCCTAGCTCTCGCATGGCTTCATTAACCTTTTGGATGGTTTTCTCAGATAGATAACCCTTTTTATTGATGACCCGTGAGACGGTAGTAGGGCTGACGCCTGCAAGTTTTGCGACATCAGTTAGTTTTGCGACCATAATCTAATTCATAGTAAGTTCCAGTTGGGTTTCCAAACTTGATGAGGATACCGTTTTGGTCCGCATGTGGGAAAACACGACCAGAAAATACTTTTTCTCCTTTATTGATGAAAATTTCAAAGACTGACTTGTCGATGAAGATAGTGGCTGTTGTAGCTTGGTTATTGATAGGGCAAGAACGAGTTGTACCAAATTCTTGGGCGTACTGTTCACCAGCTTGGCTACGATCCACTGTCACTTGACCGTTTACAAGGTCAAAGTTGATGGAAAGTCCCTTGCCTTCTTTATCAGCGAGCAAGACAATCTCGCTTTGGCTATTGGCCTCCAAGTTAAGCTCGAGTTCATAGGTATTTTTGGTTTGAGTACGATTTGAGAAGACCTCTTCAGAAGAACGAAGTTCTTTGACGGCTGCGACTGGATATTGGTAGAGTTTGCCGTCTTTGATAGTGAGTTCCTTGACCAAAGAGAAGGTTCCTTGGTGGTCAAAACGGTCAGATGGGTAAGAAACATCTGGTAACCCAAGCCAGCTTACTGCCAATGTACGTCCATCCGGAGCGTTGAAGGCTTGAGTCGCATAGGCTTCAAAACCATAGTCTAGATTTTGCAATGGAGACACATCTACCATTTTGGCATTTTCAGGATCAAAGGAAGCCCCGATTTTGTACATATTTGGATAGATATTATCATAGTCTAGAACAATCTTATCCAATCCTTGTGGACAGTAGAGAAGGACAGGTTGCTCCCCTACAAAGACCAGATTTGGGCATTCCATCATGTAGGCAGTGCGATCGTTAGCGAAGTCAAGGTCGCCAACTGCTTGCCAGTTTGTGTAATCGTTGTCAACAGCCTTGTAGAGACGGACGAAGCCTTTTTTATCCAAATCCTGTCCACCGACGATAGCATAGTATTGACCTTTGAAGTTAAAAATTTGCGGGTCGCGGAAGTGGTCAGTAGAGTCTGATGGCTGGTCAATCAAGATCTTGTCAATCTTTGTAATCTTGCCATCCTTATCCATCAAAGCACCAATTTGGTAAGGGTGACGGATCCAGTTTTCATCACGGACATTTCCTGTATAAAATAGGAACAAGTTATCGCCAAACTGCATGGCAGAACCAGAGTAGGCACCGTGGCTATCCAATGGAGTATCTGGCAAAACTTTGACTCCAGTTTCTCTAAAGTGAACCAAATCATCACTTTCTAGCTGCGCCCAAGATTTTAAACCGTGGGCTGCACCAAAGGGGAAGTTCTGGTAAAAGAGAATCCATTTGCCATCAAAATAAGAAAAGCCATTTGGATCATTGAGAAGTCCCATTTTAGGCTCGACATGGTAACGAGTATGCCAAGGAGATTGTGCCATCGTTTCCTTGATTTGTTTGATTTCATCATTAGACCAGTCTTCATAGCGTCTATAACGGCGCTCGGTTGTCCATTCCATTTTATCTTTCCTCCAAAAGTTCTATTCTATTATTAATAGTAAACGTTTTCGGCAAAAAAAGCAAGTCTTTTATGTTAAAAAAAAGAAAAATATATCAAACGATTGCCAGAAATCAAGTGAAGGAAATCTGGCAAATTTTCACGAAAAAATGAAAGAAAATGTAAATAAAAGCCTTGATTCCTCAAGTATAAAGATATTTTTTTGAGGAAAAAGAGAATTTCCCTCAAAAACGAGCAAAAATAATCAGAGAAAAAAGAAAGGGAATAAAAATTTCTGCAAAACGCTTGACATATTTTAGAAACATGATAAAATAATAGTCGTAGGGCGAATAAAATCGCTTTCAAACAAGAACAAAATTTTATAAGGAGATTTTTGCAAATGAACAATCAGGATATTGCAAAAAAGGTCATCGAAGCCCTTGGCGGACGTGAAAATGTCAACAGTGTAGCCCACTGTGCGACTCGTCTACGTGTCATGGTCAAAGATGAAGGGAAAATCAATAAGGAAGTGATTGAGAACTTGGATAAAGTTCAAGGAGCTTTCTTTAACTCAGGCCAATACCAAATCATCTTTGGTACTGGTACAGTAAACAAGATGTACGACGAAGTGGTTGCACTCGGTTTGCCAACATCTTCTAAAGAAGACATGAAAGCAGAAGCTGCTAAACAAGGAAACTGGTTCCAACGTGCTATCCGTACTTTCGGTGACGTTTTTGTACCACTTTTGCCAGCAATCGTTGCGACTGGTTTGTTTATGGGAATTCGTGGGGCTATTGTTCAAGATCAAGTTTTGGCTTTGTTTGGAACAACTGCAGAAGCCTTTAAAGCAACAAACTTCTATACTTATTCAGTTGTATTGACAGATACAGCCTTCGCCTTCTTCCCAGCCTTGATCTGTTGGTCAGCCTTTCGTGTATTCGGTGGAAATCCTTTGCTTGGTTTAGTCTTAGGATTGATGATGGTTAACTCATCCTTGCCAAATGCTTGGGCTGTTGCTTCAGGTGATGCTCAACCAATTATCTTCTTTGGCTTTATCAAAGTTGTCGGATATCAGAACTCAGTTTTACCTGCTTTCTTCGTCGGATTGACCGGTGCGAAACTTGAAAAGTGGCTCCGTAAGCGTATTCCAGATGTATTAGACTTACTCCTTGTACCATTCTTGACTTTCTTAGTAATGTCTATTTTGGCCTTGTTTGTCATTGGACCTGTATTCCATGAAGTTGAAAGCTACGTCAAAGTTGCTACTGTTTGGTTGCTCAGTCTCCCAATGGGTCTAGGTGGATTAATCCTTGGTGGTGTTCATCAGGTTATCGTCGTTACGGGTGTTCACCATATCTTCAATCTATTGGAGTCTAACCTAGTTACTTCTACAGGTTCAGATCCTCTTAATGCTATTATTACAGCAGCTATGACTGCTCAACTTGGAGCAACTCTTGCTGTTGGTGTGAAAACAAAGAATCCAAAAATTAAAGCTCTTGCCTTCCCAGCTGCACTTTCTGCTGGACTTGGTATCACTGAACCAGCTATTTTTGGTATCAATCTTCGCTATGGTAAACCATTTATCATGGGGCTTATCGCCGGTGCTGCTGGTGGTTGGTTAGCAAACATTCTAGGTTTGGCAGGTACTAGCTTTGGTATTACGATCATTCCTGGAACACTTCTCTACATCAATGGTCAACTTCTCCAGTATATCTTTATGGTCCTAGTAACAACTGCTCTTGGTTTCGGATTGACTTATGCTTTTGGTTACAAAGAAGAAACAGAAGTGGCAGAAGAGACAGTTTCTGAAGAAGCTACAGAGGCAAATGAAGAAATTTCAGTAGCTCCTCAAAATGAAACAATCCAAACTCCAATCGTTGGTGACGTAGTTGCTCTCGAGAATGTTAATGACCCAGTCTTTTCAAGTGGTGCAATGGGACAAGGGATTGCTGTAAAACCAAGCCAAGGTGTGGTTTACGCACCAGCTGATGCAGAAGTATCGATTGCCTTTGCTACAGGACATGCTTATGGTTTGAAGACAGCAAATGGAGCTGAGATCTTGATCCACGTTGGTATCGATACGGTGACTATGAACGGTGAAGGCTTTGAACAAAAGGTTGCTCAAGGCGACAAGGTTAAAGCTGGTGACGTTCTTGGAACCTTTGACTCAAACAAAATCGCTGCTGCAGGTCTTGACGACACAACAATGGTTATCGTAACCAACACAGCAGACTACGCTTCTGTGACACCAGTCGCAAGCGGTTCAGTTGTTAAGGGTGACGCTATCATCGAAGTGAAAGCCTAGTCTTCTTCGAAAATCAAATCTAAAAACAAAACGAACAAATATCATGTTTGTTCGTTTTTACTTGGATGGTAAGATTTACAGAGGAAAATCTAAAATATTGAGAAATCTAGCCCTTTAAAATGTGCTATAATAGAGAAAACAAAGATAAGAGGTTTATCATGACAAAATTATATGGAAGCTTAGAAGCGGGCGGTACAAAGTTTGTCTGTGCTGTCGGAGATGAAAATTTTAACGTTGTAGAAAAAACACAGTTTCCTACAACAACTCCTATCGAGACCATCGATAAAACCATCGAATTCTTTTCAAAATTCGATAATCTTGCAGGCCTTGCCATCGGTTCCTTCGGTCCCATTGATATCGATAAAAACTCAAAAACCTATGGCTTTATCACAACGACTCCAAAACCTCACTGGGCAAATGTAGACCTACTTGGTGCCCTTCGCCGCACCCTCAACGTACCCATGTATTTTACAACCGACGTAAACAGCTCTGCCTATGGTGAAGTAGTGGCTCGTAACAATGCTGGCGGCCGTATCGAAAACTTGGTTTACTACACAATCGGGACAGGTATCGGTGCAGGTGTTATCCAACGTGGTGAGTTTATCGGTGGTGTAGGTCACCCTGAAATGGGTCACTACTATGTAGCCAAACACCCAATGGATATTGAAAAAGAATTTAATGGCGTTTGTCCTTTCCACAAAGGCTGTTTGGAAGGCTTTGCGGCTGGTCCAAGTCTCGAAGCTCGTACAGGTGTTCGTGGTGAAAATATTGAACTCAATAACTCTGTCTGGGACGTCCAAGCCTACTATATCGCTCAAGCTGCGGTCAATGCTACAGTGACTTTCCGTCCAGATGTAATCGTCTTTGGTGGTGGGGTTATGGCACAGCAACACATGCTGGACCGTGTGCGTGAGAAATTTACAGCTCTTCTCAACGGCTACCTACCAGTACCAGACGTGCGTGACTACATCGTGACTCCAGCGGTCGCAGGCAATGGTTCCGCAACACTTGGAAATTTTGTCCTTGCTAAGAGTGTCGCAAAATAAAATAAACAAAACATCCGCTTGGGAAACCAAACGGATGTTTTGTTTGACGAAAATGTTTTTGAGCCTTTCCTTAAGTGATGACGGACGGTAGCGACTTTCTTCGAAATTCCATACCTAAACTTTGAGACATTAGGCTCAAAGTTTCCGAACACCTGAAACCATTAGATTTCAGGTGTTTTTATCACGGCGGAAAGGCTAGGTAAGTCCTCACTTCACTATCGAAAAGTTGGCATGATTTCCATACCAAAGTATATTTAGTATCATGCTATTTTCTATTCTCAAAACATCTGCCAGAAGAAATCAATGATATAAGTCAAACCATAAGTATAAACCACTAGGGTAAAGGGCTTGGTCAAAATGATGATAATCATATAGCGCTTGAAGGTCATCTTGGTCAGGGCTGCCAGCATGCAGAGAAAGTCAGCTGGGCTAACTGGCCAGATCATCATAAAGATAAAGAACCGCTCGAAACGATTGCCCTTATCTAGCCAACCGATGTACTTGTCATAGGTGCGCTTGCTGACGACGGACTGGACAAAGGCAGCTCCATAGAGACGCACGAGGTAAAAGATAATGGCACAGCCAATCACGATGCCGATATAGTTATAGATAGTCCCGATGATGTGGCCGTAAATAAAGACCCCAGCCACTGAGGTCAAAGCTCCCGGAATGATCGGAACGACGGTTTGTAGGATCTGTAAAAAGATAAAGAGTGGTGGCCCCCAAACTCCAGCTTGCTGGATAAAGGCTGATAAGGTTTCCTTGGACTGTAAGACTCCTGCCTGATAGGCCCAAATACAGAAAATCAAGGTGCCGACTCCCCCAACGATAGATGAAATATTGATGACTTGCTGCAGAAGGGGAGAAACAGCTTTCATTTGCTTATCCTGTGACATGTAAACTCCTCATAGATAGTATGATTCTACTATACCATATTTTGTGGAGAAAAACTATCTGGATTATCTGGCTGGAGAAATAAGTGTGGTAAAATGAGAATAAGAAAATGACGGTATAGAATGAGGGGGTATCATGTTAGGTTTAAACTTTAAAGGAAGCTGGCGCCAATATCAAAAACAGGTCTTGGATCGTTTTCAGGACTATCAAGCAGACGGTCATGTTCATCTAGTGGCTGCTCCAGGGTCTGGAAAGACAACCATTGGTATCGAGCTAATCGCTCGTTTTGGCAACCCAGCCCTCATCTTAGTTCCGACTGTCACCATTCGTGAACAATGGGTAGATAGGATTCAAACTGCTTTTCTAGAGGAGGGTCAGAGGCTTTCAGACCTCGTTTCCCAAAACTTAAAGGAGATGAAGGCATTAACGATTGTGACCTATCAGGCTTTTCATAGTGCCATGAACCAATTTCAATCACAAGAAGATGGAGAAGCAGAGGATTTTATGGGGTTTGATTTGCTTGCAAGTCTAAGGACTCAGAAAGTTGCGACTCTTTGCTTGGACGAATGCCACCACCTGCGCAATGAATGGTGGAAAAGTCTGGAAGCCTTTCGCAAAAAATATGAACCGCTGCAAGTCATCTCCCTGACAGCGACACCACCATATGACAGCGACCCTGAACTCTGGGAACGCTATATCCGTATGTGTGGGGAGATCGATCAAGAAATCACGGTACCTGAACTAGTAAAGGAAGACACTCTTTGCCCTCATCAGGATTTTGTCTATATGTGTTCACCAACAGCTGAAGAGGCGGAACGTCTCAAACGGTTTGAGGAGACTAAGTGGGACTATATTCATCACCTTATAGTCGATCCTGATTTTCAATCATTTGTAGCAGGGTCTAAGGTTCTCAAAGGGGATATTTCATCTGATTTGCTCTTAGAAGATCCCAAGTACTTGTCTGCTATGTTGATTTATATGCATTCTCAGGGATTAACGATTCCTCCATCTTTGCAAAATTTACTGGGAACCCAGAAGCTTCTAGCATTGACCTCCTACTGGCTGGAGACGCTGTTGCAGAGCATACTCTATCAGACACCAGATTGGTATGAGGATCCAGATGGATATAGGAAAAAGTTAGAGGCTGACTTGAAGGCGCGTGGGTTAGTGGAAAAACGTCAGGTTTATCTGGTTAAGTCCAAGGCTTCTGACCAGCTTTTAACCCAATCTCTGGGGAAGTTGTCTGCCATTGCCGATATCTTCTGGGCAGAGTATGAGAGTCTCGGTCAGGAACTGAGACAGTTAGTGCTAGCTGACTATATTCGCAAGGATTTTGCTACCTATCTGGGAGATGATCAGGCAACCATTTCTCAGTTGGGGGTTCTCCCTTATTTTGAAAGCATTCGTCGAAAAGCTCAGGAGCAAGAGATACCTGTGTCTTTGGCTGTCTTATCAGGTAGTGTCGTTATTTTGCCTACCGATGTGGCAGCAGAGTTGAAGGAGCTCTTGCCTCAGGTTCCTCTTAGTTTCTCATCTATTGGTCACTTAGATCCAAAAGATTATGTGCAGGTAGGTTTTCCGAGCTCAGCTAAGGGAATCGTAGCGGCAGTGACGGACCTTTTTCAACGAGGACAGATTCAAGTCCTAGTCGGAACCAAATCTCTCCTCGGAGAGGGTTGGGATGCTCCTTGTGTTAATTCCCTAATCCTCGGAAGCTTTGTGGGGAGCTTTATGCTGAGTAACCAGATGCGCGGGCGTGCCATTCGTATCTGGCCGGGGCATCCAGAAAAGACCAGCAACATCTGGCATCTGGTAGCCGTTCAAGCGCAAGCACTCATCACTCTTCCTGGTGAGGAGCCTAGACCAGAGAGCAATCAGGATCTGCAGACCTTGTCGCGACGGATGGAGCATTTTCTTGGATTGGCCTATAATCAGGAGAGTATTGAGACCGGTTTGGATCGTTTGGATTTTCCAAAGCCCCCTTTTAAGAAAAAGCAAATTAGTGAGTACAATGAGCGAGTTAAGAGTCTCTCCAAGGATCGAGCAGGCTTGAGAAAAAAATGGCAGGAAGCTCTTGTTGTAGCGGATCAATTTGAGATAGTTACAGAAGTCGCGACTCAAAAACAGAAGATCCCAGTCATGCTCTTGCTTGATGCATTAAAATGGGTTCGCATGTCATTGCTCTTGTTGGCAGTGGATTTGTTGGTTTTGCTATTTAGACTAAGACTGATCGGTGTTTGGTGGCTTACGGTAGCATGTCTCCTCTTTTTAGTCTTTGCATCTTGGCGCTACCTCCGCTATAAGAGTCCTTATAAACGTTTGCAGTCTCTGGGTGAGCAGATCCGAAAGGCTCTGCTAGATTCGGGGCATCTAACGGATGATCAATCCCGTGTTCAGGTAGAGGAGGACAAGGAAAACTACATGGTCTTTGCCTATCTCAAGGGAGGAAGCATGAGGGACAAGGAGCTGTTTGCGCAGACTGTGGGAGAGTTCTTTGCTCCAGTGGACAACCAGCGTTATCTCTTGAAGGCAGAGAAAGTCCGACAAGGTCAGTCACCTTACTATGCCGTGCCTAGTCTTTTTGACAAGCGCAAGGAAGAAGCACAGAAATTCCTTGACTTTCTGAGGCCAACTATCGGACGCTATCACCTCGTCTATACACGAACAGAGGCCGGACGGAAAACCCTTCTAGAAGCTCGTGTCCAAGCTCTCTCTAACAAAAACGACCGTACCTTGACTAAGAAGAAGGTTAAAAGCCGGTTGGAGTAGGGGAGGTAAAATATACCCCGCTAGAAAATAAAAAAGCAAAGGGAGAAAATATGGCAGATACAATTTTAATTTTAGGTAATGGATTTGATATTGCAATGGGGCGAAAAACAAAGTATACAGATTTTATTGACTTTGAAAAACAATTATTCTCTAATCCAAATGAGGACTTACTGGAGTTCCTAAAAGTTAAAAATATAAGGATTGAGAAATACAAGGATAATTTATATTTAAAATTTATCAATGAGAATAAAGCTACTCTGGGATATAATTGGTCTAATCTTGAAATAATGATTTCGCAACTTGCAGATGCAATAATGTATTTCAAAGAAAATAATGATTTAATATTCAAAGTTACTATTACAGGACAAACTGGGTTACTGGATGAGAAATTATCAAAAGAAAAAAATTATAGGTCAAAATTATATATTTCAGATTTGTTTTTTTTACTCTTTCATAAAAAAGTCTGGGGTTCTTTAGAAAGAGAAGTTGCAATGGAAAAGTTGAATAATGAATTTATCAATCAACTTGATCTATTGATTGAATTGTTAGAAATATATTTATCTTATAGAGACTTTCTTGATTTTAAAGTTATCGAGATAAAATCCAAGCCAACAGCTCTAGATGCAATATCAGATTTGTCAAATTCCTCTGTCCTAAACTTTAATTATACAAACACTTCACGATATTTATTTGGAACTTCTGAGAAGAGAACTCATTTCATACATGGGCGAATTGACTTAATTAGAACCTTCAGTCGAATTAATACGATGGTTTTTGGAATTGAGGATAAAGAAAATGATGTTAACAGTGATTTAATTCCCTACCAGAAATATTATCAAAGAGTAGTAAAAGAAACGGGAAATGATTTTGAAAAATTTTTTAAACGAACTTTCTATGATATAGATGACGAATTCGGAAGTCAACTTCCAAATTCAAAGAATATCATTGTTTTTGGACACTCGGTTGACCCTTTGGATAAAGAAATATTTCAAAAATGTTTTGCATTAGCAGAAAATGGAAAGTATGATTATAGATTTATTTTCACTTATTTTAATGATTTAGCTAAACGTTCAATTATTAAGAATCTCGCAATCATCCTTGGGAAGGAAAAACTGATAGAATTAACAGGTAAACAGAATGTTGTATTTATAAAGAGTGATGATAAGGATAGTATGAAAGAAGTACTACTGCCTTAATAAAATCAAAAAAATAATTGAAATCATAGAGTACAATTATAAAATCATATTTTAAAAATAGTTTATACCCCACTCGCTCTAGTCAGGTCGAGTGGTTTTTCTTGAAATATGATAAAATAGAAAAGATAATACATTAATTAAGGAAAGTAAAAATGGCAAGTAAAGAAAATGCAGAACGCAAGGAGCTGCATCGTAAAATTTGGGCGATTGCAGACGATGTGCGTGGAGCTGTAGATGGTTGGGATTTTAAGCAATATATCCTAGGAATTCTGTTCTATCGTTTTATTTCAGAGCATATGGCAGACTATTTTGACCGTGCTGAGCATGAGGCTGGGGATTTAGAATTCCGTTATGCTGACTTAAGTGATCAAGAAGCTGAGCAAGATTTCAAACCAGGGACAGTTGAGGATAAGGGTTTCTTTATCCTTCCAAGTCAATTATTTGAAAATGTCGTCAAGAACGCCTCGCAAAATGAAAATCTAAACGAAGAATTGGCCAATATTTTCCAAGATATTGAGAAGTCAGCGATTGGCTTCAAATCAGAAGATGATATCAAAGGTTTGTTTGATAACTTGGATACCCGAAGCAACATCCTTGGTGGAACTGTTCCAGAAAAAAATAAACGCCTTTCTGACATTCTTAATGGTATCAATAGCATTAACTTTGGAAACTTTGAGGAAAATGACATTGATGCCTTTGGAGATGCCTATGAGTTCTTGATTTCCAACTATGCCAGTAATGCAGGGAAAAGTGGTGGTGAATTTTTTACACCTCAGACAGTCTCTAAACTATTGGCTCGGCTAGTGATGGTTGGAAAAGATAAGATTAACAAGGTCTATGACCCGACATGTGGTTCAGGCTCTCTCCTTCTTCAAATGAAAAAACAATACGAAGATCATATCCTAGAGGATGGTTTCTTTGGTCAGGAAATCAATATGACCAACTATAACTTGGCTCGTATGAATATGTTCTTGCACAATATCAACTACAATAACTTTGATATTAAGCGAGGAGATACCCTCTTAAATCCTCAGCATCTGGAAGAAAAGCCATTTGATGCTATCGTTTCTAACCCTCCGTATTCTGTTAAATGGGTGGGAGATGGAGATCCAACTCTGATAAACGATGACCGTTTTGCGCCAGCTGGTAAGTTAGCACCCAAGTCAAAAGCTGACTTTGCCTTTATTATGCATAGTCTCAATCATTTGTCCAATAAAGGTCGAGCAGCTATTGTTTGTTTTCCAGGTATTTTCTATCGTGGTGGTGCTGAAAAGACCATTCGTCAGTATCTGGTAGATAACAACTTTGTTGAAGCAGTCATTGCCCTTCCAGATAATCTCTTCTTTGGCACTTCTATCGCAACTACGATTTTAGTTCTGGCGAAGAATAAACTTGAAAATAAAACACTCTTTATTGATGCGAGTAAAGAGTTCAAAAAAGAGACAAATAACAATGTTTTAACAGATAGCAATATTGAGCATATTGTTGAATTGTTCGCTAATTATCAAAGTGTAGACTATAAAGCAGCTCTTGTTGATAATGATGTGATTGGTTCAGAGCAGGATTACAATCTATCTGTGTCAACTTATGTCGAACAAGAAGACACACGTGAGAAGATTGATATAGATGTGCTCAATAAAGAAATCGCTGAGACTGTTGCCAACATTGACCACTTGCGTGCAGAGATAGATAAGATTGTAGAGGAATTGAGCCATGGCTAATGATGTGATTCTCTATAGAACTGATGACGGGGAGTCCGCTATTGAACTCCACTTGGATAATGGAACGGTCTGGCTGACCCAACAAGAGCTAGCTGAGCTTTTTCAGACTTCCAAGCAAAACATTAGTAAACATATCAAGGCTATCTTTGAAGATGGTGAATTGGATGAAACAGTGGTTGTCAACTATCAGTTGACAACCACTCGTCACGGTGCAATAGCTGGTAAAACTCAGTCAAAAAAAGTAGCCTACTATAATCTCGATATGATTTTGGCGATTGGTTATCGTGTGCGTTCCCCTCGTGGAATCCAGTTCAGACACTATGCTTCGACAGTCTTGAAAGAGTATCTGATTAAGGGCTTTGCTATGGATGATGAGCGTTTGAAAAACTTGGGTGGAGGATCTTACTTTAAAGAACTCCTGGAAAGAATCCGGGACATTCGCTCAAGTGAAAAAGTCTTTTACCGTCAGGTTTTAGATCTTTTTGCGACATCAAGTGACTACAATGCAAACTCACCAGAGGCAAAGAAATTCTTTGCGACGGTTCAAAACAAGATGCATTATGCCATTCACCACAATACTGCGAGTGAACTCATTTATCATCGTGTCAATAGTGAAAAGGAGTTTATGGGCTTGACCACTTTTAAGGGAGACCTTCCCACTTTATCCGAAGCAAAAGTTGCCAAGAACTATCTGACAGAAAAGGAACTCCGTGGGCTCAATCAGCTTGTATCAGGATATCTAGATTTTGCTGAAAGACAGGCAGAGCGAGAAGAAGTCATGACTATGGCTGACTGGGTGACACATGTGGATCGAATCCTTCTGGCTACTGGAGAAGACTTACTTGATAATAGTGGCTCTATCTCTCGTGAACAGATGAAGCAGAAGGTAGAAAAGGAATATAAGAGCTACCAAGCTAAGACCCTTAGTCAAGTTGAAAAAGATTACCTCAAGGAAATCAAAAGCATTGAAAATCTAGCCAAGGAAGGAGGTAAGTGATGAACATCCTAGAAGAAATCCAGAACTGTCCCGTTGAGTGGAAAGAGTTGGGGGAAGTGTGTGAAGTAAAGGCAGGAAAAAATATAAATAAGACTTTTATTCAAAATAATTTAGGGAATTTCCCGGTAATTAATAGTGGAAAAGAACCGTTAGGTTATATCAATATTTTTAACACACAAAATGATCCTATTGGAATAACTTCACGAGGAGCAGGTGTTGGTTATGTTTCTTGGAATGAAGGTAAGTATTTTAGAGGAAATTTGAATTATTCTGCGACAGCTAAAGATGAGGAAGTATTACTACCTAGATTTTTATATTTTTATTTAAAGAATAGTTCCAAAGAAATTGAAAACTTATGCACGTTTGATGGCATACCAGCCTTAAATAAATCATCTTTAGAGGGATTATTAATCCCTATCCCTCCTAGAAAAATCCAAGAAAAAATAGTGCAAACACTTGACAAAATGACTGATTATGTTACAGAATTGACCTCAGAATTGACCTCAGAATTGACCTCACGTAAAAAGCAATATTCTTATTATCGAGATAAACTTTTATCATTTGAGGATGAGGTTTATCAGGTTGAGTGGAAGACGCTCGGGGAACTGTTTGTTTTTAAGAATGGATTGAATAAAGGAAAAGAATTTTTTGGAAGTGGAACTCCTATAGTTAACTATACTGATGTATACAAGAACAATAAAATATCATCGGATATGTTGAAAGGAAAAGTTAGAGTAAGCACTGAAGAAATAGAACGTTATAGTATTCAGAAGGGGGATGTTTTTTTTACCCGAACTTCTGAAACACAAGAAGAAATTGGAAAAACTTCTGTATTATTAGATGAAGTTCAAGACGGAGTTTTTAGCGGATTTGTTTTGAGGGCAAGACCTATTACGAAATTATTGCTTCCTGAATACTGTGCATATTGTTTTGAATCAACTACTTTTCGAAAAGATATTGTGAGATATAGTACTTATACAACCAGAGCTTTAACGAATGGTAGTACACTCTCGAAATTAAAAATCCCAGTACCTTCCCTTGAAATCCAATCTCGCATTGTTCAAGTTTTAGACAACTTTGACACGGTTTGTAACGACTTAAATATCGGACTTCCCAAGGAGATTGAACTACGTCAAAAACAGTACGAATATTTCCGAGAAAAACTCTTGACATTCACCGCCGAAGGCGTGTACACTGACAGTACAGTACAGTACAGTACAGACAAGACCTCATTAGGCTCTTGAACTGGGTTTTTGGTCCAATTCGGGTGGAATTGGGAGCTATAGGAGACATTATTCGGGGGAATGGGCTTCAGAAAAAAGATTTTCAAGACGCAGGCGTTCCTTGTATCCATTACGGACAGATATATACATATTATGGAATTGAAACTGATATAACGAAGTCGTTTATTAATTTAGAATTATCGAAAAAACTTCAAAAAGCTAAAACTGGTGATTTGATTGTTGCAACGACATCCGAGAATGTTGAAGATGTTGGTAAGTCTTTGGTTTGGTTAGGAAAAGATGAAGTTTGTATTGGAGGACATTCATGTATAATCAGAACCGAGCAAAATGCTAAATTTTTAGCTTATCTTTTTAGGACTAGTTTTTTCCAAATTCAGAAGGAAAAAAGAGTTCTAGGAACGAAAGTAATTGAACTGTATCCTAAAAATCTTGCAAAAATTCAAATATTATTGCCTCCTTTATCAACTCAATCTCAAATCGTCTCCATTCTTGATAATTTTAACACTTTAACTAACTCTCTTTCTGAGGGCCTCCCAAAGGAAATTGAACTGAGACAGAAACAGTATGAATACTGGAGAGAACAATTATTAAACTTTACTAGACAAACTCTTGAATCATTTTGAGATAGAATCTCAATTAATACAATAAAAGGAAGCATACTATGGTTGATTATTCAAAAGTACATGAAGTAATTGCGGAAACAAATGAAGGGATTCTCTTGGCTGAGTACCAACCAGAGTATCGCACGGATAGAGAGTATCAGTCAGAGGCTGACCTAGAAAATCAGTTGATTTCTGATTTGGTTAATTATCTTAACTACGAGCGACTAGATATCCATACGCCTGAAGAGCTCTTAGCAAATGCCAAGGTTCAAATTGAAAAGCTTAATAAGGTGGTCTTTACTGATGCGGAGTGGCAACGTTTTATAGTCGAGTATTTGGACTGTCCCAATGAAGGTTTGGTTGAAAAAACACGAAAAATCCAAGAGAATCATATCTATGACTTTGTTTTTGATGATGGACGAATTAAAAATATTTTCATCCTTGATAAGAAAAACATTCATAACAACAGCATGCAGGTCATTAATCAAGTGACTCAGGTGGGGAGCCATACCAACCGTTATGATGTTACTATTTTAGTGAATGGTCTTCCGTTAGTTCAGATTGAATTAAAGAGACGAGGGGTTAGTCTCAAACAAGCTTTTGAACAAATCCATAGATATAGTAAGGAAAGTTTCAATAGCGAGAATTCTCTGTATAAGTATATTCAGATTTTTGTTATTTCCAATGGGACTTATACACGCTACTTTGCTAATACGACTGCTCAAAATAAAAATCACTATGAGTTCACCTGTGAATGGGCAGACCGTAAGAATAAAACAATTCACGATTTAGAAGACTTTACTGTCACTTTCTTAAGCAAGCGAGTGCTCTTAGAAGTTTTGACCAAGTATTGTGTTTTTGATGCTGATAATACCTTGCTCATCATGCGTCCTTATCAGATAGCAGCTACTGAGAGTATCATACGCAAGATTCATTCATCTAATGAGATGAAGAACTTTGGTACTATCAATGCCTGTGGCTATATCTGGCATACGACGGGTTCAGGGAAAACCTTGACCAGCTTTAAAACTGCTCGTTTGGCAACAGAGTTGGACTATATTGACAAAGTGATATTCGTCGTAGATAGAAAAGACCTAGACTATCAAACCATGAAGGAATATCAAAAATTCCAACCAAATTCAGTCAATGGTAGTAACAATACAAAAGAACTCCAACGTAGTATTGAAGAAAATGATGGGAAAATTGTTGTCACAACCATTCAAAAGTTAAACAAATTTATAACAGTAAATCCAAATCATGAAATCTATAGTAAAAAATGTATTTTGATTTTTGATGAATGTCACCGCTCCCAGTTTGGGAAGGCTCAAAAGCGTATTAAGAAGGCCTTTAAACAGTATGCTCTATTTGGTTTCACAGGGACTCCAATCTTCCCAGAAAATAGCTTAACGGGTGAAACGACACAGGAAGTTTTTGGAGAACAACTTCATAACTATGTTATCACGGATGCTATTCGAGATAAAAAAGTGTTGAAGTTCAAGGTTGACTATAACTATATCAAACCTGAAATCAATAAATATAGAGAAGCAGAAACGGCAGTCGGCCGAGAGATTGATGAGAAGAAACTCAAAAAGATGGAGAAGGAACTCCTTTTGCATCCAGAACGGATTGCAACCATCACTGAGTACCTGTTGAGAGTTTATAATGATAAAACGCATCGAAATCAACACTATACTCATAAGCAAAAACAACTGTTTGGATTTAATGCCATGTTAGCTGTACAAAGTATTGAAGCAGCAAAATTATACTATGAAGAACTCCAACGGCAACAAGCAACTTTACCAGAAGCTAAACGATTGAAAATCGCAACCATCTTTAGCTTTGCGCCAAACGAAGAACAGTCAGCTTATGGTGAAATTCAAGACGAAGAGCTAGAACCGCAAGATACAACTATGCCTCTATCTTCTAAAGAGTTTCTGGAAAAAGCGATTGATGACTATAATCGAATGTTCAAGACTAACTTCTCAACTGATGGGAAGGAGTTCCAAAATTACTATCGCGACCTTTCTAAGAGAGTTAAGTCTAAAGAAGTGGATCTTCTGATTGTAGTGGGTATGTTCTTGACGGGATTTGATGCTCCGACTATGAATACGCTATTTGTTGACAAGAATCTTCGTTATCATGGATTGATTCAGGCATTCTCGAGAACCAATCGAATTTTTAATAGGGTTAAACCTTTTGGAAATATTGTTTGTTTTCGTGATTTAGAAAAGGCTACGCAAGAAGCTGTTAAGACTTTTGGAGACACAAATAAGCTTGAAATCATCTTAGAAAAAAGCTTTAGTGAATACATGGATGGTTTCGTTGACCAAGTAACAGGTATTGAGGTCAAAGGCTATACTGCGGTTTGTCAGGAAATTCTGGAAAAATTCCCAAATCCGCAAGAGATTGAAACAGAGCACGATAAAAAAGAGTTTGTTAAGTTATTTGGTGAGTTATTGAAACTTGATAATGTTCTTCGAAATTATGACGAATTCCAAGAAATCGACAAACCTATTTCTGAAGGTTATCTTCAAGATTTAAGAAGTGCCTATGTGGAAATTCGAGATGAATTCTTAAATCTGAAAAACTATGAAAAGACCAAAGATTTGGATGTAGACCTTTCAGATGTTGAATTTGAAATCGAACTCTTAAAAACAGATGAGATCAACCTAGACTATATTCTGGCATTGATTGTTGAAAAATCTAAGAATTCTGAGTCTAAAGAAGTAATGAAAGCTGAAGTTAGTCGTGTCATTCGCTCAAGTATTGATATTCGTGCCAAAGAAGAGTTGGTTATTGGATTTATCAATGATACTGATTTGCAAAAATTGAAAGACCATGACGGGATTATCAATGCTTTCTACGAATATGGTAAGGAGCGCAAGAAAATTGCGATTCACGACCTAGCTGAGGCTGAGAAGCTTGTAGCTGATTATCAACTATTCATCGACAAATCAATTCAACGAGGTTATGCTGAAAATAGTGGGACTGATTTGGATTCGATAATTCCACCAACTTCTCGTAGACAGGGAGCGCGTGAACGGAAAAAGCAAGAGGTTTTACGTAAGATTCAGTTGTTGGTAGAGACATATTCAGGTATTTAAGGATTGTCAAACAAGGTTTATTAGAAAAATCAGGAACTACAAAAAACACTATTTATTCGCTCATTTTTAAGTTATAACTTTGTTTCCATATTTCCTGGAAACTGATAGAAAGTAAGGAGAAATATGGAACAAACTAACCAAAAATCCCAATGCCAACAACTCTGGGCTAGGAACAAATACCTCGTTTTGAGTCATTCTAGCAATATTTACAATGGGATTCGCCAATACTTGAAGAATGAACAGGTGGAGGTCAGCCATGTTCAAAACCTCATTGACCGTGCTTGCCAGATTCCAGAACACAGGGGTCAGGTTTGCAATGCCTTTCAGCATATTTGGGGCTATTTCAAAAAGAAAGCGACTGATGCTGAGCGTAAGGACTACATGCTCTTGCTGGATCGCTACCGCTTTGGTCAGGTTTCTAAGGAAGACTTGATCGTTAAGACTCGAGACTTGCTTGATCGCTATCCAAATACCTACTTGCAACATTCGACCTTACTGAAAGGAGACTCCCATGAGACTTTGGCATGAGGATTTGATTTCACAACTTCCCCGTCCGCAGCTTTTGGGGCAACATCGAGAGTGCTGCGCCCTGCGTGGCAATGGTTGGGGCAAAAAACATGCGACGGTGGACTATGTCTTTACTCACTCGCCCTATCATCTCTATGCTTATCATCGCTTGATTATGGAGGAAATGGTTGGCCGTGGCTACAATGTCAGTCCAGAATGGCTGGACAAGAACTACCGTGGCAAAATTTGCCCAGCTTATGAAGACTTGCCTGAGGAAAAGTTGGACAATCCCATCTATAGTGAGCATGATGCAGAATACTATGAGGAGTGCCTGGCTAATCTCCGAGAGAAAGGCATTGAGCTGGAGTAAGAGTCAGGATTAGCTTCACATTATAACTCTTTTCGTTTTTTTCGAATAATAAAGATGAGACCTTTAGAATGATTCAAAGGTCTTCTTTTTATGGGTATTAGAATTTACTTTTAATAACTTTTAAGTTATAATTTTAAAAAAGCCAAGCGTGAACTAAAGGACATAAAAGAAAGAGGGTTAAGTGATGAAGAATAGTGCCATTGGAAGTAATTGGAAGGATGTCCGAACAGAACTCTTTACCAAGGAAGAAATTCTTGAAAGTGATATGCGAGTGGCTATTATGAGTGAGTTGATTGAGGCTAGACATGAGCAAGGTATCAGTCAGAAAAAGCTAGAGGAACTCAGTGGAGTAAGCCAGCCTGTTATAGCTAGGATGGAGACAGGAAAGACCAGTCCTCAGTTGGATACGGTCTTAAAAGTTTTAGCCAGTTTAGGAAAGACACTAGCAGTCGTTCCACTTGAACAGGAAAAAGGTTGATAGAGAAGAGATTACTTGGTTGGCTAAAATCATCCACAGAACAATTTTACCTCCCGTCCGCACTTTTTCAGGGAAATATCAGAATTACAAAAGAAAACCAACCTATAGTCTTTTCTAATAGCAAGTCATAGTCACTGATGAGAATCATCAATAGCTCGTTTGAGCATTCTAACTAAAATACAGCAATAAAACAAGCAATACAAAGGATTTGAGACACTGGTCTCAAGTCTTTTTCTTTTGTCCAAAAGAGTGATATAGTTTCAAACTATATCAAAGCCTAATTATTTACAATTATACAGACAGTTTCTTTTCTGTTAAGATAGTTTCAACAACAAATTTTGGAGGACACATCATGTCAACTACGATCATCGGTTTCCCTCGTTTGGGCGAATTCCGCGAATTAAAATTTACAACTGAAAAATACTTTAGAAAAGAAATCTCAGAAGAAGAACTCTTGGCAGCAGCAAAAGAATTGCGTGCGAAACACTGGAACATTGTCAAAGAAAAAGGCATCACTGAAATTCCATCAAATGACTTTTCTCACTATGACAACTTCCTTGATGCCGCTTTCCTTTTCAACGTAGTCCCTGCATCCGTTCAAAACTTGGACTTGTCAGACCTTGAGCGCTACTTTGCTTTGGGTCGTGGTTACCAAGGAGAAAAAGGGGACGTGCGTGCCCTTCCGATGAAGAAATGGTTCAACACCAACTACCACTACATCGTGCCTAAATTTGAAAAAGACACTCAAGTTAAATTGGCTGGTCACAAGATCTTTGATGAGTTCCAAGAAGCAAAAGAACTTGGATTGAACACTCGTCCAGTCCTTGTAGGACCATTCACTTTCCTTCAATTGTCAGACTTTGAAGAAGGCGTGAAAGCAGAAGACTTCGTAGACAGCTTAGTAGCTGCATACCAAGAAGTTTTTGCTAAATTGGCGGAGCTTGGTGCGACTCGCATCCAACTCGACGAAGCGGCTCTTGTCAAAGATTTGACAGCTGAAGAAAAAGCTCTCTTCTTGAACCTCTACAACAAACTCTTGGCTGACAAAAAAGGTCTTGAAGTCTTGCTTCAAACTTACTTCGGTGACGTTCGTGACGTCTACTCTGATCTTGTGAACTTGCCAGTAGATGCGATCGGTCTTGACTTCGTTGAAGGTAAGAAAACTCTTGAACTCGTTAAAGGTGGTTTCCCAGCTGACAAGACTCTCTATGCTGGTATCGTCAATGGTAAAAACATTTGGCGCAACAACTACGAAAAGAGCTTGGCTGTTCTTGAGCAAATTCCAGCTGAAAACATCGTTTTGACTAGCTCATGCTCACTTCTTCATGTGCCATTTACAACAGCTAACGAAGAATTTGAACCAGCAATCTTGAACCACTTTGCTTTTGCAGTTGAAAAATTGGAAGAACTTCGTGACTTGGATGCTATCCGCAATGGTCAAGGTGCAGAGGCTCTTGCTGCTAATAAAGAACTCTTTGCGACGGAGCGTGTGGGTGAAAATGCAGAACTTCGTGCACGTATCGCTGGATTGACAGACGCTGACTACACTCGTTTGCCAGCCTTTGCAGAACGTGAAGCCATCCAAGAAGAAGCCTTTAAACTTCCAGCTCTTCCAACAACAACCATCGGTTCATTCCCTCAAACTAAGGAAGTCCGTGCCAAACGTTTGGCCTTCCGTAAGGGTGAATTGTCACAAGAAGAATACGACGCCTTCCTTGCTGAAACTATCGACGAATGGATCAAATGGCAAGAAGAAGTTGGATTTGACGTGCTTGTACACGGTGAATTCGAGCGTAACGACATGGTTGAGTACTTCGGTCAAAACTTGTCAGGTTACCTCTTCTCTAAGAATGGTTGGGTACAATCTTACGGTATGCGTGGGGTGAAACCACCAATCATCTGGGGTGATGTCACTCGTCTCAACCCAATCACTGTCAAATGGTCTAGCTACGCACAAAGCCGTACAGACAAGCCTGTCAAAGGTATGTTGACAGGACCTGTTACCATCCTTAACTGGTCATTCCCACGTGAAGACATTTCTATCAAGGATTCAACTCTTCAAATCGCTCTTGCCATCAAGGATGAAGTTCTTGACCTTGAAGCTGCAGGTGTGAAAATCATCCAAATTGACGAGGCTGCTCTTCGTGAGAAATTGCCACTCCGTCGTAGCGACTGGTACGAAGACTACCTTGACTGGGCTATTCCAGCCTTCCGCTTGGTACACTCTACAGTAGCGCCAGACACACAAATCCACACCCACATGTGTTACTCAGAATTTACAGATATCATCCCAGCTATCGACAACATGGATGCGGACGTTATTTCCTTTGAAGCAAGCCGTTCAAACCTTGAAATCTTGGACGAGCTCAAAGCGAAAAACTTCCAAACAGAAGTGGGGCCTGGGGTTTACGATATCCACTCACCTCGTGTGCCAAATGAAGGCGAAATCGACCACACAATCGATGCTATTCTTGCCAAAGTACCAAGCAAGAAAGTTTGGATCAACCCTGACTGTGGTTTGAAAACACGCGGTATTCCAGAAACAAAAGAAAGCTTGATCCGCCTTGTCGAAGCAGCAAAAGCTGCGCGTGAGAAATTGTAAGATAAGATTTCTCTCTTGACCCTGACTGATCAAGGAACTGCTTGGCCCTAGCTGGCTCAGCAATCATGAAATCAAAAAGAAAAGGATAATGACTATGTCACGCCAAACTCCGTCACTTTCATTTGAAGTGTTCCCTCCAAACCCAGCTGTGGGTAATGATAAAATTATTTCAGCCTTGCAGGATATGCGGGAGCTGACACCGCACTTTATCAGTGTGACCGCCAGTAATAATAAATTTAATATCAAGGAAACAACGGTTCGTTTGGCTGACTTTATCCAGAATGACTTGGCGATTCCAACCATTGCCCACTTGCCAGCTATCTATCTGACCAAGGACAAAGTTGCTGAAACCATTGCAGACTTGGATAAGGTTGGGGTACAGAAAATCTTGGCCTTGCGTGGGGACATTATCCCTGATGTGGAACCACAAAAGGATTTCCGCTACGCAACGGATTTGATCGAGTTCATCAAGGAACAAGCTCCTCACTTTGATATTGTTGGTGCTTGCTACCCAGAGGGGCACCCTGACTCTCCAAACCAAATCTCGGATATTCAAAATCTCAAGAAAAAAGTGGATGCAGGCTGTTCAAGTCTTGTAACGCAACTTTTCTTTGACAATGAGCGCTTCTACGATTTCCAAGACAAGTGTACCTTGGCAGGGATTGATGTTCCTATTCATGCGGGAATCATGCCTATTCTTAACCGTAACCAAGCGCTTCGTCTCTTGAAGACTTGTGAGAATATCCACCTTCCACGTAAATTTAAGGCCATCTTAGACAAGTATGAGCATGACCCTGAGTCGCTCAGAGCAGCAGGACTTGCCTATGCAGTGGACCAAATCGTGGACTTGGTCACTCAGGATGTCGCAGGTGTGCATCTTTACACCATGAACAATGCTGAAACAGCAAAATACATCCACCAAGCAACCCATGCCTTGTTTAACCATCAGTCTTTAGGATAATAAAAAGCAAACCATTCTTCTCAGGTGAGGGGAATGGTTCCTTTTTAATAGAAAAGCCCGCACTTTTTAAGAAAAATATGATAAAATAGACTCTGTACGTACTTGATACAAAGATGAGGGTATTTTCGTTATAGAAGTTTTTATTAAAACATGATAATAGGTGTCTATAAAAAGATATTTCACGCTATAGTGGTATCTTAGATGATAACAATGTTATTATCTAAGACGGGATTTTTGAGACATTTGGCTCAAAAATTAGGGATGAAATTCCCTGGATTTCTAAAATCATCCACTGGATAATTTTACCTTCCGTCCGCACTGTGTCAGTGAAATATCAAAAAAATTCTTAATTGAATTTTGGTCTCATTTCTTAGGAAAAAAGATAAGCTTCCTAGCACTCATCGAGTGTGGCGTCACCTTCCTATTTTTCTATAGAAATGTTCGGCAAACCGAACCGTCCAAAATATCTTGATTAATTGAACACGCCTACAACTCTGTGGAAAAAAATAAATCTACCTAGGAGCAGTCGCTCCGTCGTTCGATTTCCTATTTTCCTTTGAGTTGCTTAACGGCTTAGTATCTTGATCTTTGTAAGCAAGGCGTATAATTTCATCAATCCAAAGGGGATTAAAATGACAAAACAAGTGTTTCAAACGACTTTTGCGGGTCGTGAGTTGGTTGTAGAGACTGGTCAGGTTGCTAAGCAAGCAAATGGCTCTGTTGTCGTGCGTTACGGTGAGTCAACTGTCTTGACTGCGGCCGTTATGTCTAAGAAAATGGCAACTGGGGATTTCTTCCCACTTCAAGTCAACTACGAAGAAAAAATGTATGCAGCTGGGAAGTTTCCTGGTGGCTTTATGAAACGTGAAGGACGTCCTTCAACAGATGCTACCTTGACAGCGCGTTTGATTGACCGTCCAATCCGTCCAATGTTTGCGGAAGGTTTCCGTAACGAAGTGCAAGTGATCAACACAGTCCTTTCTTATGATGAAAATGCCTCTGCTCCAATGGCAGCTATGTTTGGTTCATCTTTAGCATTGTCTATCTCAGATATTCCATTTGACGGACCAATCGCTGGGGTACAAGTGGGCTATGTAGATGGTGAAATCATCATCAACCCAAGTCTAGAACAGGCAGAGCAATCGCTTCTTGAATTGACAGTAGCTGGTACCAAACACGCTATCAACATGGTTGAGTCTGGTGCCAAAGAATTGTCAGAAGAAATCATGTTGGAAGCCCTTCTTAAAGGGCACGAAGCAGTCAAAGAATTGATTGCCTTCCAAGAAGAAATCGTTGCTGCTGTCGGTAAAGAAAAAGCAGAAGTGGAATTGCTTCATGTGGAAGCTGAATTGCAGGCTGAAATCATCGCAGCCTATAACAGTGACCTTCAAAAAGCGGTTCAAGTAGAAGAAAAATTGGCTCGTGAAGCTGCAACTCAAGCAGTTAAAGACCAAGTGACTGCTGTTTACGAAGAAAAATATGCAGACCACGAAGAATGTGACCGCATCATGCGTGATGTGGCTGAAATCTTGGAACAAATGGAACATGCTGAAGTGCGCCGTTTGATCACAGAAGATAAGGTTCGTCCTGACGGCCGTAAAGTCGATGAAATTCGTCCTTTGGATGCGGTTGTTGACTTCCTTCCTCGTGTGCATGGTTCCGGTCTCTTCACTCGTGGACAAACTCAAGCTCTTTCAGTTTTGACCTTGGCTCCGATGGGAGAAACGCAAATCATCGATGGTTTGGACCCAGAGTACAAGAAACGCTTTATGCACCACTATAACTTCCCTCAATACTCTGTAGGGGAAACAG
The DNA here is from genome assembly GCF_030546305.1 of Streptococcus sp. GP0011. Taxonomy (GTDB): domain Bacteria; phylum Bacillota; class Bacilli; order Lactobacillales; family Streptococcaceae; genus Streptococcus. Next base: position 206,979 of record NZ_JAUONR010000004.1, read on the forward strand.
GTCGTTATGGTGCACCAGGTCGTCGTGAAATCGGTCACGGTGCTCTTGGTGAGCGTGCCCTTGCTCAAGTCTTGCCAAGCTTGGAAGAATTCCCATACGCGATTCGCTTGGTAGCTGAGGTCTTGGAATCAAACGGTTCTTCATCTCAAGCCTCTATCTGTGCGGGAACTCTTGCCCTTATGGCTGGTGGTGTGCCAATCAAGGCGCCAGTAGCTGGTATTGCCATGGGTCTCATCTCCGACGGAAACAACTACACAGTATTGACAGATATTCAAGGATTGGAAGACCACTTTGGTGACATGGACTTTAAGGTTGCCGGTACTCGTGACGGGATTACAGCCCTTCAAATGGATATCAAGATCCAAGGAATCACTGCAGAAATCTTGACAGAAGCCCTTGCCCAAGCCAAGAAAGCGCGTTTTGAAATCCTTGATGTGATTGAAGAAACGATTCCAGAAGTTCGTCCAGAATTGGCTCCAACTGCTCCGAAAATTGATACCATTAAGATTGATGTTGATAAGATCAAGATTGTCATCGGTAAAGGTGGAGAAACGATTGATAAAATTATCGCTGAAACAGGCGTTAAGATTGATATCGACGAAGAAGGAAATGTATCTATCTACTCTAGTGACCAAGATGCTATCAACCGTACCAAAGAAATCATTGCTGGTTTAGTTCGTGAGGCTAAAGTCGATGAAGTATACCATGCCAAGGTTGTTCGTATCGAGAAATTCGGTGCCTTTGTCAACCTCTTTGACAAGACAGATGCCCTCGTTCACATTTCGGAAATGGCTTGGACGCGTACCAACCGTGTAGAAGACTTGGTAGCTATCGGTGATGAAGTCGATGTTAAGGTTATCAAGATTGATGAAAAAGGCCGTATCGATGCCTCTATGAAAGTTCTTCTTCCTCGTCCTCCAAAACCTGAGCATGATGAAAAAGGTGAAAAGTCTGAGCGACCTCACCGTCCACGTCATCACAAGGACCACAAACCTAAGAAAGAATTTACAGAAACACCAAAAGATTCAGAATAAGAAAAGGAGAAATGTATGGGATGGTGGCGCGAAACCATTGATATTGTAAAAGAAAATGATCCAGCGGCACGCACCAGTTTGGAGGTTCTACTGACCTATCCAGGTGTCAAGGCCTTGGCTGCCCACCGTCTCTCGCATTTTCTCTGGAAGCATGGCTTTAAACTCTTGGCTCGTATGCACAGTCAGTTTTGGCGCTTTTGGACTCAGATTGAGATTCATCCAGGTGCCCAGATTGACTCAGGTGTTTTTATCGACCATGGTTCAGGTCTAGTGATTGGAGAGACGGCGATTGTTGAAAAAGGCGTTCTTCTCTATCACGGAGTGACTCTTGGTGGGACTGGTAAGGATGTTGGCAAACGCCATCCGACTGTGCGTAAAGGAGCTCTCATATCAGCCCATGCCCAAGTCATCGGACCGGTAGAAATCGGTGAAAATGCCAAAGTCGGTGCTGCTGCAGTAGTCGTGGCAGACGTACCTAGTGATGTGACAGTTGTCGGTATTCCGGCCAAGATCGTCCGAGTTCATGGACAGAAGGATGAACCAACAATCCACGAAGTCGAAGAAAAACGCGAGTACTACGTCAATAAACTAGAGCAGGCTAGAGAAGCCAGTCACAGATCGTCGGGGTTGTAGAGGATACCTATATGATTCAAGCAAGAAATAAGTTGAGCCAAGAAGAGTTATTTGAAGCGAAAAAACTAATTGACTGTTGCCAAGCCTATGATGGAACTTATCGTGATCCCTATCTTTCTAACATGCTTAATTTTGACCCAAACATGCCCGCCTTTTTCCTTTATTATGAAAAAGGCGAACTTGTTGGTCTATTAACTGTCTATGCTGATGACCAAGATGTGGAAGTGACGATACTGGTTCATCCAAATCATCGCCGTCAGGGAATTGCGTGTGCTTTGTTTACGAGTTTTGAGAAAGAAACGGCTTCTTTCCCTATTCGTTCAGTTACTTTTCAGACAGAACGTATTTTTCTAGAGCGTCATCCTGATTTTGTCAGCAACTGGGGATTGGTCGAGGATGAAGAGACAGAAACCTGGTTAGGTAAGGATAGAAGACCTTATCAGTTAGTAACTGTTTCTAATCTTGAAGTTTTGTTAGCAGATAGTTCGTATCAGGAGCAAATTAGCCAGTTAAAATTTCAGGCATTTTCAGAGGAACATGAATCGAGAGAAGTTGTGGATAGATATGTCGCTGAAGCTCTGAAGGATTCAGAAAGTCGCCTATATATTTTATTAAAAGACGGTCAGGTTATTGGGACTTGCACGGTAGATTTATCGACTAATACGAATTACTTCTACGGTTTAGCAATATCAGAACTTGAACGTGGCAAAGGCTACGGAAGCTATTTAGCAAAATCCCTAGTCAACCAACTTATTGAGCAAAATGATAAGGAATTTCAGATTGCAGTAGAGGACAGCAACGTAGGTGCCAAGCGCTTGTATGAAAAAATCGGCTTTGTCAAACAGACACAGGTAGTTTATTTGAATGAGAAAGAGTAGAAAAATGCTATTAGAAGAATTCGAAAATGTACCTGCTGTTATCGAACCAACTGATCGAAGTATTCGTGATGGTGGAGAAATCTGTGACACGATTATTTTATCTTTTAATGGAGAACTCGTTGAACGAGTAAAGCAGTTTGAAGATGTTTATGAAGGTGGCTATTTAACCAATCTAAATGGTAGATTTCCATGGTATATCTATGAAAAAGATGGGAGTAAGGTAGCAGTTGCTATAGCTACGATTGGAGCCCCGGTGGTTGTCGGACTCTTAGAAGAACTCAAAGCAAGAGGATTTAAGAACTTTATTGTTTTGGGTTCTTGCGGAGTTCTAGATCAGTCTATTCAGGCAGATAAGATTATTCTACCAAGTTCAGCTCTACGTGATGAAGGTACAAGTTATCATTACGCTCCTGCAAGTGATGAAGTCGCTTATGACGAGTCTCTGCTGATCGAGCTGGAAGCCATCTTTGACAAGCACAATATCGAGCATATCCGCACCAAGGCTTGGACGACTGATGCCTTTTATCGAGAAACGCCTGATAAGGTCAAGCGTCGCTTGGCTGCTGGAGCCAAAGTGGTGGACATGGAAGCTTCAGCTATCATGGCTTGGAGTCAATTTCGCAAGAGTAAAGTCTATCAGTTCTTCTACACAGCTGACTATGTGGATCATCATAACCGAACCTGGGATGCCCGCCATGAAGAGCGGACAGCTGATGCCATGACTTTTTTCACTATCGCTTTGATAATAGCCGAGGAACTAGAAAGGTAACTACAAGAATGGCAGTATATTTTTACGGCTGTATCACCATGGATGGCTACTTGGCAGACAGTCAGCACAGGATAGACTGGCTGCATCAGCTTGGTTCTGTAGAGGATACAGGCTATGATGACTTTTACAGGCAAATGGATATCACCATCATGGGCAAGCGGACCTTTGAGGAAATCCAAGATTTGCAAGATGTAGAAAGTTTTTATCAAGCTACGGAAAACTATGTCTTTACGCATGATAGGCACCTCCCTGTCAGCAATTACCAGCCAGTAGCTGGGGATGTGGTGGACTTTGTTCAGCAGATTGACAAAGGCAAAAATGTCTTTGTGATTGGTGGTAATTCCTTGGTAGGACCGCTCTTAGATGCGGATCTTTTCGACCACCTCATTATTCAGATAGCGCCCCTTATCCTAGGAAAGGGGGTTCCCCTCTTTACCCAAGAGGAAGGGCAGCGCTTTTACCAACTGGATAGCCTCAGACAATTTGGCCCTTTTGCAGAGCTGGTTTTCAGCCGAAAAAGTCAGAAATAGAGAAGGGAGTGGACCGCATGATTAAAATTTACGACACCATGTCTCGTGATTTGCGAGAATTTGTCCCAATCGAAGAAGGAAAGGTTCGCATGTATGTCTGTGGGCCAACGGTATACAACTATATCCACGTAGGGAATGCCCGTTCGACGGTGGCTTTTGATACCATTCGTCGTTATTTCGAATACCGTGGCTACGAAGTTGCCTATATTTCCAACTTTACAGATGTAGACGATAAGATTATCAACCGTGCCAAGGAAGAAGGCATCACGCCTCAGGAGGTTGCGGACAAGTACATCGCTGCCTTTCGTGAGGATGTGACGGCCTTGGGCGTGAAACCTGCGACTCGCCATCCTCGTGTAGTGGAGTTTATGGCGGACATTATCCGCTTTGTGGAAGACTTGATTGAAAAAGGTTATGCCTACGAGAGTCAAGGAGATGTTTACTTCCGAGTGGAAAAATCCCATAACTATGCTAAGTTGGCTAACAAAACCTTGGAAGATTTGGAGCTAGGTGCATCAGGTCGTACCGATGAAGAAACGGCTCGCAAGGAAAATCCTGTAGACTTTGCCCTTTGGAAAGCTGTAAAACCAGGCGAGATTTCTTGGGACAGTCCTTGGGGACCTGGTCGTCCGGGCTGGCATATCGAGTGTTCGGTCATGTCAACAGAGATTTTGGGCGATACCATTGATATCCACGGTGGGGGAGCTGATCTGGAGTTTCCTCACCATACCAACGAAATTGCCCAGTCAGAAGCCAAAACAGGCAAGATCTTTGCCAACTACTGGATGCACAATGGTTTTGTCAATATCGATAATGTCAAGATGTCCAAGTCCTTGGGCAACTTTATTACCGTGCATGATGCTCTTAAGACCATTGATGGGCAAGTACTTCGTTTCTTCTTTGCGACTCAGCATTACCGCAAGCCGATCAACTTTACAGAAAAAGCAGTGCGTGATGCCGAGACCAATCTCAAGTATCTAAAGAACACCTATGAGCAACCATTTTCTGGGACTGTAGATGCTCAAGAGTTACAGGCTTTTAAAGATAAGTTTGTTGCCGCTATGGATGAGGATTTCAACTCTGCCAACGGTATCACAGTTGTCTTTGAAATGGCCAAATGGATCAACTCAGGAAACTATGATGCAAGTGTTAAGGAAGCTCTTGCGGCTATGTTAGAGGTCTTTGGGATTGTCTTTGTTGAGGAAGTTTTGGATGCAGACATTGAAGCCTTGATCCAAAAGCGCCAAGAAGCGCGTGCTAATCGTGACTTTGCGACAGCAGACCAAATCCGTGATCAATTAGCGGCTCAAGGAATTAAGCTCCTTGACACCAAGGATGGAGTGAGGTGGACTCGTGATTGATGTCAATCTCATTAACGGGATTGCGCTTGCCTTCGAAGGAGATGCGGTTTATTCCATGTATATCCGTCGCCATCTCATCCTTAAAGGCATGACCAAACCCAACAAACTCCACCAAGAGGCGACTAAGTATGTGTCAGCCAAGGCTCAGGCTCGCTTGATTTCCCTCATGTTGGAAGAGCAAGTCCTGACGGAAAAAGAAGAAGAAATCTACAAACGTGGCCGCAATACCAATAGTCACACAAAGGCTAAAAATGCAGATGTGGTGACTTACCGCATGTCTACAGGTTTTGAAGCAGTGATGGGCTATCTCCATCTGACTGAAAATGTGGAGCGTCTAGAGACTATAATTTCTTGGTGCATCCAAAAAGTGGAGGGCTAGGACATGATTGCAAAGGAATTACAAGACTGGTTTCCTGAAGCTCAGATTTCAGATCAGCCAGTAGAGAAACCAGGCTATCTCACTCTCCCTTTAGCTTCTCAGCAGTGGATTTTACTGGAGGAAGCTGGGCTCAGCGAGCGTGAAAAGCAGCTGGTTGCCCTTTTGACCCAGCAAGAGCAGGCTCGTTCGCTCAATCCTTGGTATCCCTATCTGATTGAGGGGAAGGGGCAGGCACCGCAAACATTTAAAAAGATACAACTGGTTTATTGCCATCTTTCCTATTTCCAACAGGAAAATCTATCCTCTTGGCTAGACATGATGCGGACCCTCTTTCCCAACTGCCAGACAGTATTGCAGGTCGGGGCTCAGGATTATGTATTTGTGCTTCAACAAGATAAGTACACCTCTGTTCGCTCGATCTTATCTGATACGATTGAGGCAGTTGAGTATGATTTTGGTCTTCGTCTGTCGATCATGTTGGGGCAGGTTTGGTCTCAGACAGGTCCTCAGGCCCTATCAGACTTAATCAAAGCGGAGCGAGATTTGTTTAAGACTTGGTGGCGTCAGGGTCACCAAGGTGTACACACCTTTTCACAACTCTATCTATGGAGTATGGGAGAAAGACTAGTGGACCTGAAGGTAACCAAGGAATGCCTGCACCAGATGATCTTGGATCAAGACCAGATTCAGGAAATTATCCTTTCTCTCTGGGAAAACAGTGCTGTTCTGACTAAAACAGCCCAGCAACTCTATCTGCACCGCAACTCTCTCCAATACAAGATTGATAGATGGGAAGAATTGACAGGACTTCAGTTGAAGGAGTTGACGGATCTCACTCTTTGTTATCAGTTGATTTTACCAGATATTCTTTAAAGTTTTGTGCAAGTTGCACAGAACTTTTTTATTTTTTTGGTCACCTTGCCATAGAAAAATAAAGCGTTTTCATCTATAATAAAACTATCAAAAGACAAAAGGAGTTCACCTCGATGGTAGAATTAAATCTTAAAAACATTTACAAAAAATATCCAAACAGCGAACACTACTCAGTTGAAGACTTCAACTTGGACATCAAAGACAAGGAATTTATCGTTTTCGTAGGTCCTTCAGGATGTGGTAAATCAACAACTCTTCGTATGATTGCTGGTCTTGAAGACATCACAGAAGGTACTGCATCTATCGATGGCGTGGTTGTCAACGACGTAGCTCCAAAAGACCGTGACATCGCCATGGTATTCCAAAACTACGCTCTTTACCCACACATGACTGTATATGACAACATGGCTTTCGGTTTGAAATTGCGTAAATACAGCAAAGAAGACATCGACAAACGTGTGCAAGAAGCAGCAGCAATCCTTGGTTTGAAAGAATTCTTGGATCGTAAACCAGCTGACCTTTCAGGTGGTCAACGTCAACGTGTTGCCATGGGTCGTGCGATCGTCCGTGATGCAAAAGTGTTCTTGATGGACGAACCTTTGTCAAACTTGGATGCCAAACTTCGTGTATCCATGCGTGCTGAAATCGCGAAAATCCACCGTCGTATCGGAGCTACAACTATCTACGTAACTCACGACCAAACAGAAGCGATGACTCTTGCAGACCGTATTGTTATCATGTCAGCTACTAAGAACCCTGCTGGTACAGGTACTATCGGACGTGTTGAACAAATCGGTACCCCTCAAGAAGTTTACAAAAACCCAGTTAACAAATTTGTAGCAGGATTTATCGGAAGCCCAGCTATGAACTTCATCAATGTGAAATTGGTTGGTAGCGAAATTGTTTCTGACGGTTTCCGTTTGAAAGTGCCAGAAGGTGCTTTGAAAGTTCTTCGTGACAAAGGCTACGAAGGAAAAGAATTGATCTTCGGTATTCGTCCAGAAGATGTGAATGCAGAACCTGCTTTCCTTGAAACATTCCCAGAATCAGTTGTTAAAGCAACTATCTCTGTATCAGAATTGCTTGGTTCAGAATCTCACCTTTACTGCCAAGTTGGTAAAGATGAATTTGTTGCAAAAGTGGATGCTCGTGACTACTTGCAAACAGGTGCAACAGTTGAACTTGGATTTGACTTGAACAAAGCACACTTCTTCGATGTAGAAACTGAAAAAACAGTCTACTAAGAAAATGAAATGTCAAAACACTACTATAGAAATCTGGTAGTGTTTTTTTAATGATTGGTATTGGCATAAAAACAGGCTTTTCTAGTTTTCATATCCTTAAAAAAGTGATAAAATGGTAGGAAGAATTGGAGAGTATAGATGCCGAAAGAAGTGAATTTGACGGGCGATCAGGTAGTCGCTTTAACGAAAGAATATTTAACAAAGGAAGACGTTGCTTTTGTACAAAAAGCATTGATTTACGCAGTTGATTGTCATAGTGGGCAGTTTCGGAAATCAGGAGAGCCCTATATTATCCATCCCATTCAGGTAGCAGGCATTTTGGCTAAGCTCAAGCTGGATGCTGTAACCGTTGCCTGTGGTTTTTTGCATGACGTGGTTGAAGACACAGATGCGACACTGGATGATTTGGAGAGAGAGTTCGGTCATGATGTTCGGATTATCGTTGACGGGGTGACCAAGCTTGGTAAGGTTGAGTACAAATCACTCGAGGAACAATTGGCTGAAAATCACCGCAAGATGCTTATGGCCATGTCTGAGGATATCCGCGTTATCTTGGTTAAATTATCGGACCGTTTGCACAATATGCGGACTCTCAAACACCTGCGAAAGGACAAGCAAGAACGTATCTCCAGAGAAACCATGGAAATTTACGCACCACTTGCTCATCGTCTAGGGATTTCCAGTGTCAAGTGGGAGTTGGAAGATCTATCTTTCCGTTATCTCAATCCAACTGAGTTTTACAAGATCACCCACATGATGAAGGAAAAACGCAGAGAACGTGAGGCTCTGGTCGACGAAGTCGTAACCAAGTTGGAGGACTATGCTACCGAACGCAATCTCAAAGGGAAAATCTATGGTCGTCCTAAGCATATCTATTCGATCTACCGCAAGATGCAGGATAAGAAGAAACGCTTTGAGGAAATTTATGACCTGATTGCCATTCGCTGTATCTTAGATACCCAGAGTGATGTTTACGCCATGCTGGGTTATGTGCATGAACTTTGGAAACCCATGCCAGGCCGCTTCAAAGACTATATCGCTAACCGCAAGGCCAACGGTTACCAGTCTATTCATACGACTGTTTATGGGCCAAAAGGGCCGATTGAATTCCAGATTCGTACCAAGGAAATGCATGAGGTGGCTGAGTATGGGGTTGCGGCTCACTGGGCTTATAAGAAAGGCATTAAAGGGCAGGTCAACAGCAAGGAATCTGCTATTGGAATGAACTGGATCAAGGAGATGATGGAGCTCCAAGACCAGGCTGATGATGCCAAGGAATTTGTGGACTCTGTTAAGGAAAACTATCTGGCGGAGGAGATTTACGTCTTTACTCCAGATGGTGCAGTTCGTTCCCTTCCAAAAGATTCAGGACCGATTGACTTTGCCTATGAAATCCATACCAAAGTCGGTGAAAAAGCGACTGGCGCCAAGGTCAATGGCCGTATGGTTCCACTGACAACCAAGCTCAAGACAGGGGATCAGGTTGAAATTATCACCAACCCCAACTCCTTTGGTCCGAGTCGTGACTGGCTAAATATGGTCAAGACCAGCAAGGCGCGCAACAAGATTCGTCAGTTCTTTAAAAATCAAGACAAGGAATTATCCGTAAACAAGGGCCGTGAGATGCTGATGGTCCAGTTCCAAGAAAACGGCTATGTAGCCAATAAGTTTATGGACAAGCGTCATATGGACGAGGTCCTTCAAAAGACCAGCTACAAGACAGAGGAGTCTCTCTTTGCGGCCATTGGTTTTGGAGAAATTGGCGCTATTACCGTCTTTAACCGTTTGACCGAAAAGGAACGTCGTGAGGAAGAACGCGCTAAGGCCAAGGCGGAGGCAGAAGAGCTTGTCAAAGGTGGCGAAGTTAAGGTTGAGAACAAAGAAACCCTCAAGGTTAAGCATGAGGGTGGCGTGGTCATTGAAGGTGCTTCAGGTCTCCTAGTTCGGATTGCCAAGTGTTGCAATCCAGTGCCGGGTGACGACATTGTCGGCTACATTACTAAGGGACGCGGTGTGGCTATTCACCGTGTGGACTGTATGAATCTCCGTGCCCAAGAAAACTACGAGCAACGTCTCCTTGATGTGGAGTGGGAAGATCAATTCTCAAGCAAGGAATACACTGCCCACATCGATATCTATGGTCTCAACCGTACAGGGCTTTTGAACGATGTTTTACAAGTTCTCTCCAACACGACCAAAAATATCTCAACCGTTAATGCTCAACCAACCAAGGATATGAAATTTGCTAATATCCATGTCTCATTTGGTATTTCCAACCTCTCTACACTGACCACAGTCGTGGACAAGATTAAGAGTGTGCCAGAGGTTTACTCTGTCAAACGGACCAACGGTTAATTCTCTCTTCAGTTACCAGAAAGGCTATTATGAAAATCATCATTCAACGAGTCAAGAAAGCCCGAGTCAGTATCGAAGGTCAGGTTCATGGAAAAATTAATCAGGGACTCTTATTACTGGTCGGTGTTGGGCCAGAGGACCAAGAGGAAGATCTGGACTATTCTGTGAGAAAGCTTGTCAATATGCGGATTTTTTCTGATGCAGAAGGCAAGATGAATCTGTCTGTCAAGGATATTGAAGGGGAATTCCTTTCTATTTCTCAGTTTACCCTCTTTGCGGATACCAAGAAAGGCAATCGTCCCGCCTATACAGGAGCAGCCGAGCCGGATATGGCAGCTGCCTTCTATGAGGCTTTCAACCAAAAGCTAGCTCAGGAAGTGCCCGTTCAGACAGGCATCTTTGGAGCGGATATGCAGGTGGAGCTAGTCAATGATGGGCCAGTTACCATCATTCTTGATACTAAAAATAGATAAGAAAACCAAGCCCAGCTGGCTTGGTTTTTGTTTATAGACACTCCCAGAAGGTGATGTGTTTGTTGTAAAAGTCGGGATAGTTTTCTCTTAGGTGGCTAGCCGTTATATAGTATAAAGTAGAATGACAGGAAGTAAAGACTGGAGTAAGAGAGTAGAAATATTGAGGGCCAGTGATGGATAAAAAGACAAATAATAGAAAATCGCTGATGAGCACTCCTAAATAGTAGAAGCGAATTTTTTTGTTCATCTGAGGATAAATCTCAGAGAACTGTTTTTTGAGTCGGAAGACTAAGCGAGACAGCAGTAGTCCCTGAGTAAGGATGAAAATGAAGCAAAAAATCAGACCTCTCTCCAAAGAAAGTTCGTATCGGGGTCTGAAAGTTACCAACAGTAGCAAATCGCAGAGTACAATGGCTACAAAATGGATTCTAAAGAGCTTTTTCATAGGAAGACCTCCCTCTTTTATCTAGCTTCATTCTACACCAAACGAATGGGACTTACAAGCAAAATAATAAAAAATCCCTGAAAGGAACTTTTTTCAGGGATAAGGGCTTAGTTAATTTTTTCGACATAGAGTTGTTTGGCGATATCGATGCTAACTTGGAGATCTTCGTCTTTGTTGACTAGAGTAAAGCTATTGGAAAAATTATCAAACTGCTTGACTTGGACTTGGTCACCGATATGAATTTCATGCTTTTCTAAGTATTTGAGCAGATTAAAGCTATCGTGAACCCGAGTCAGGAGATAGGTTCCAGCTTCTTTGGTATCTGCTAAAGGTAGGTTGTTGATTTCAACCAAGAGCTCTCCCTTAGCTGGGATGGTTCCTCCGTGGGGGCAGGTTTTAGGGAAGCCCAGTAGTTTATCCAGTCTCTCTACGAAGAGGTCAGATACAGTGTGCTCTAGGACCTCAGCTTCCTCATGGATCTGGTCACTGGTATAGTCGAGATGGTGAACTAGAAAGACCTCAATCAACCGGTGTTTGCGATAGAGCTCGGAGACTAGTTTGAGCCCAATATCTGTCAATAGATAGCCATTCTCCTTATCCTTGAGGATGAGATTTTCACTTTTCATGCGTTTGATCATCTCTGTTACGGCAGGTGGAGAGACTTGCATACGGGTAGCAATTTCTTTATTGGTGATTTTCTGCATCTCCGTACCGATTTCATAAATACATTTTAGGTAGTCTTCTTTATTTGGCGTCATTCGTTTCCTCTTGTCTTTTCTCTCCATCTAGTATATCAAAAAAAGCTAGATTTCTCTAGCCTTCTGCCCTAATGGCTTTGATTTTAGTCCAGTTCTTTAACTGCAGCAATAGCAGCTTCAAAGTCTGGCTCCGTGTTGATATTGTCAACGTATTCTACATAACGGATGACATTGTCAGCATCGAGAACAAAGACGGCACGTGCAAGGAGATGCCATTCGTTAATCAAGAGGGCATAATCACGTCCGAAAGAATGGTCAAAGTAGTCTGAAAGCATGATGGCATTGTCAAGACCTTCAGCCCCACACCAGCGTCCTTGGGCAAATGGTAGGTCCATAGAAACGGTAAGAACGACGGTGTTGTCAAGGTTGGCAAGTTCTTGGTTGAAGCGACGTGTTTGCGTTGAGCAGACACCAGTATCGATAGAAGGGACAACACTCAAGACTTTTTTCTTTCCATCAAAGTCAGCTAGCGTTTTTTTAGAGAGATCGGTTGTTGTAAGAGAAAAGTCAAGTGCCTTGTCTCCGACTTGCAGTTGTTTACCTGTAAAAGTTACAGGATTTCCGAGAAAAGTGGTCATGAAACTACTCCATTCTTTTTTCTTTCATTTTACCGAGAATTATCAGATTTTTCCAATGATTTGACCGGAAAGTGTAAAAAAACGCCAATTCGGTGAGAATGACGTTTTTAATGGATTATTTTGACAAACCTTCAGCAATCTTGTCAAGGTTGTATTTCATCATGTTGTAGTAGCTGTCACCTTCTTTACCTTCTTCAGCGATTGAGTCAGTAAAGATTTGTGCGTAAATTGGGATATTTGTGTCTTGTGAAACAGTCTTCATTGGACGGTCATCGACACTTGATTCAACAAAGAGTGATGGAACTTTTGTTTGGCGAAGTTTTTCAACCAAGGTCTTGATTTGTTCAGGTGTTCCTTCTTCTTCTGTGTTGATTTCCCAGATGTAGGCACTTGGAACTTCGTAAGCTTTAGAGAAGTATTTGAAGCATCCTTCGCTGGTTACGATGAGTTTTTTCTCAGCAGGGATATTGTTAAATTTCTCTTTAGCTTCCTTGTCCAGTTTGTCTAGCTTTTCAGTATAGTCTTTGAGATTTTTTTCGTAGAATTCCTTGTTGCTAGGGTCTTTTGCAATCAGCTGTTTAGCGATATTTTTAGCATAAATTATCCCATTTTCAAGGTTGAGCCAAGCGTGTGGGTCTTCTTTGCCTTTCTCGTTTTGACCTTCAAGGTAGATGATATCTACGCCGTCACTAACTGCATAGTAGTCTTTGTTTTCAGTTTTCTTGGCATTTTCGACCAATTTGGTAAACCAAGCATTGCCACCTGTTTCAAGGTTGATACCGTTATAGAAAATGAGGTCAGCCTCAGAAGTTTTCTTTACGTCTTCAGGAAGTGGTTCGTACTCGTGTGGGTCTTGACCAACAGGAACGATACTATGAAGATCAATCTTGTCACCAGCGATATTTTTAGTAATATCAGCAATGATAGAGTTAGTCGCTACAACCTTTAGTTTTTGGTTTGTAGATGCTGTATCTTTTTTCCCACTAGCACAGGCAGCTAATCCAATGATAGAAAGAAAAAGAACGAGCAATGTACCTAATTTTTTCATTAGATTCCTCCAGAAGGGTTTCCCCTTATTTATTGATTTTTTTATTTTTTAGTTTCAAGTATCGTTGCTTTGGAGAGATAAAGAAACTGATTAAAAAGAAGCTGGCAGATGTGAGCACGATGCTGGATCCTGCTGCGAGATTGAAGCTATAGCCGATAAAGAGTCCCAAAACAGAAGCGGTTGCCCCTAGGGTTGATGAAAGAAAAATCATGCTCTTTAGGCTATTCGCATAAAGGTAAGCCGTCGCAGCTGGGGTGATCAACATGGCCACGATAAGAATAGTTCCAACACTTTGCATGGCAGTGACTGACACAAGGGTCAAGAGCACCATGAGCAGATAGTGGTAGAAATTGACGGGCATTCCCATGGCTTTAGCCAGGAGTTCGTCAAAGGATGTAATCAATAGTTGTTTAAAGAAAATCCCGATAATCAAGAGAATCAATGCACCCACACCAATGGTGATCCACATGTCCGTATCTTGGACAGCGAGGATATTCCCAAAAAGGATATGGAAGAGGTCTGTCGAACTCTTGGCAACACTAATCAAGATGACACCTAGGGCTAAGAAAGATGAAAAGGTAATACCAATGGCAGTGTCACTCTTGATAATAGAGTTCCCCTTGATGTAGGTAATGATGATGGAAGCCATCAAGCCAAAGATGATGGCTCCAATAAAGAAATCAATTCCCAGGATAAAGGAAAGGGCTACACCGGGCAAAACTGCGTGAGAGATGGCATCTCCCATGAGAGACATACCACGTAGGATGATAAAACATCCCACAGCACCAGCAACCACCCCGATGACAATAGCTGTTATCAAGGCATTTTGTAGGAAATGGAAATGTTGCAATCCATCGATAAATTCTGCTATCATAGGTCACCTCCATTAAAGAAGAGCTTACTACCATAAGCTTTTTTGAGATTGACTTCGGTAAAGGTTTCTTCAGTTGAACCAATAGCAACCAATTCTCGATTGAGAAGCATAACTTGGTCGAAATAATGAGGGACTTTGCTGAGGTCATGATGGACGATGAGAACTGTTTTACCAGCTTTTTTAAGGTCTCTCAGTGTATTCATGATAATCTCTTCACTGATCGAGTCAATCCCGACAAAAGGCTCATCTAAAAAGATGTAGTCAGCTTCCTGCACTAAGCAGCGGGCAATCAAAACACGTTGGAATTGTCCTCCAGAGAGCTGACTGATTTGGCGATCAGCATAGTCTGAGAGTCCAACGATTTCAAGTGCATCCGCCACTTTTTTCCAGTGGCTGGCCTTTAAAGTGTGGAAGAGCGGGATAGATGGATAGAGTCCCAGTGAGACACATTCCTTGACCTTGATAGGGAAATTGTAGTCGATATGGATTTTTTGCTCGACATAGGCAACTCGATGTAAAGATTTCTTGACTTCTTTGTCATCGAGAAAGGCCTGACCTTCGTGTGGGATAATTCCCAACATACTTTTTAATAAAGTTGATTTTCCAGCACCGTTTGGACCAATAATTCCGGTAATAGTTGGTCCGTGGAGCGCTAGTGAAATATCCTTTAGTGCCAACGTTTCTTTGTAGGAGACACTGAGGTTTTCGATACGTATCATACAGTTGTATTCCTCCTGCCTTTTAATATACCTTAAAAAAAAAATTAAGTCAAGTTAATTTTTGAAAAATTTAAAATAAAAACTGAAAAATGAAGTGAAAAGAGAGACCATTTTTAATTGCATTCCCAAGTGTTTTTTGCTAAGCTAAGAATAAGTGAAAAAATGAAAGCGAGAACAAGATGACACGTTATCAAGACGATTTTTATGATGCAATCAATGGAGAATGGGAAAAAACAGCTGTTATTCCAGCTGATAAATCTCGAACAGGTGGCTTTATTGACCTTGATGAGGAAATTGAAGAGTTAATGCTGGCAACTACGGACAAGTGGTTGGAAGGCGAAGATGTTCCAGAGGACGCTATCCTCGCAAATTTTGTTAAGTACCATCGTATGGTACGTGATTTTGATAAGAGGGATGCAGATGGAATCAAGCCTGTCCTTCCTCTGCTCAAGGAATACCAAGATTTGGAGAGCTTTGCAGATTTTACCAGCAAACTGGCAGAGTTTGAACTAGCAGGTAAACCAAACTTCCTTCCATTTGGAGTATCACCAGACTTTATGGATGCCAGAACCAATGTTCTCTGGGCAAGTGCACCAGGAACTATCTTGCCAGATACAACCTACTATGCTGAAGACCATCCTCAACGTGAGGAGCTCTTGACGCTTTGGAAGGAAAGTAGCGCAAATCTTCTCAAAGCCTATGATTTTTCAGATGAGGAAATCGAAGACTTACTAGAGAAGAGATTGGAATTGGACCGTCGTATCGCAGCAGTGGTTCTTTCAAACGAAGAAAGTTCAGAATATGCCAAACTCTACCATCCATACGCTTATGAAGATTTCAAGAAATTTGCCCCTGCCCTACCTTTGGATGATTTCTTCCAAGCAGTTCTTGGACAAACTCCAGATAAGGTTATCGTAGATGAGGAACGTTTCTGGCAAGCAGCAGACCAATTTTATAGTGAAGAAGCGTGGCCTTTGCTTAAGGCAACCTTGATTTTGGCTGTGGTCAATCTTTCAACCAGCTATCTCACAGACGAGATTCGTGTCCTATCAGGTGCCTATGGACGTGCCCTTTCAGGTGTTCCAGAAGCTCAGGACAAGGTCAAGGCAGCCTATCACTTGGCCCAAGGTCCCTTTAAGCAAGCCCTTGGTCTCTGGTATGCGCATGAAAAATTCTCCCCAGAAGCTAAGGCAGACGTAGAGAAAAAAGTGGCGACTATGATTGATGTTTATAAGGAACGTTTGGCTAAGAATGACTGGCTCACTCCTGAAACGCGTGATAAGGCTATTGTCAAACTCAATGTCATCAAGCCTTATATCGGTTATCCAGAGGAATTGCCAGCCCGCTACAAGGACAAGGTAGTGGACGAAACTGCCAGTCTCTTTGAGAATGCCCTAGCCTTTGCGCGTGTGGAAATCAAGCACAGCTGGAGCAAGTGGAACCAGCCAGTTGACTACAAGGAGTGGGGCATGCCAGCACACATGGTTAATGCCTACTACAATCCTCAGAAGAACTTGATTGTTTTCCCAGCTGCCATTTTACAGGCTCCATTCTATGACTTGCATCAGTCATCTTCAGCCAACTATGGTGGTATCGGAGCAGTTATCGCTCACGAAATTTCTCATGCCTTTGATACAAATGGAGCTTCCTTTGATGAAAATGGTAGCCTCAAGGATTGGTGGACAGAGAGTGACTATACTGCCTTTAAGGAAAAAACTCAGAAAGTTATCGACCAGTTTGATGGTCAAGAATCTTATGGTGCCACTATAAATGGTAAGTTGACAGTTTCAGAAAACGTTGCTGACCTTGGAGGAATTGCTGCAGCCCTTGAAGCTGCTAAGAGAGAGCCAGACTTCTCTGCTGAAGAATTCTTCCACAACTTTGCTCGTATCTGGCGTATGAAAGGCCGTCCGGAGTTGATGAAACTCATGGCCAGTGTCGATGTGCACGCGCCTGCTAAACTCCGTGTCAATGTCCAAGTACCAAACTTCGATGACTTCTTTACAACTTATGATGTCAAAGAAGGCGACGGTATGTGGCGTTCACCAGAGGATCGTGTGATTATTTGGTAAGACAAAAACCAAGGATTTTCTTCCTTGGTTTTTTGCTTGTTAGAAAAAGGGATTAAAGGTCTTTTCGTGAGCGATAGTCGTAGCTGGACCATGCCCAGGGTAGACATCGTAGTTAGGGAGGGTGAAGAGTTGCGTCTGAATGCTATGAAGGAGTTGTTCCGTGCTACCTGTAGGAAGGTCTGTCCGACCGATGGTTTCTCGGAAAAGAGCATCTCCGGTCAAGACAAGATGGGCATCAGGAAAGACCAGGGAAACGCCGCCGATAGAGTGCCCTGGGGTTGGTAGAACTGTAAAACAAAATTCCTCAAGCTGGTATTCTTCATGAAAGACAAAGGTGTGCTCTGCAGGTTTTGTGACCACGTCTGCCATATCATCATGACGAGGGAGACCAGAGAGATTATCTACAGGTGTATAAAGCCAGCTAGCTTCACTCTCTGCTACATAAACTGGGGGATTTCCAAAAGTATCACGAACCAAGTCCAGACTCATAATATGGTCGTAGTGGGTGTGGGTCAGGAGAATCGCGCAGACTGGTTTGTTGATTTTTTCGATAGTCTTGCGGATAGCTTTCCAATGGCTACCTGGGTCAACCACAATCAGGTGTTGGTCCCCTTCCAGATAATAAGTGTTTTCATAGGCAATGGGATTCACGGTTTTATGGATTTTCATACTGGCTCCAATCTCAAAGAATGTACTAAACTAAGTATAGCATAGAAGAGAGAAATAAAGTGAAAAGAAAGTCCCTCATTTGTGTTAGAGGGACAATGATCTTATTTAAACTTGAAACCTTCGTAAATGAGTTTTGCTTTGGGATTCTTTTTCTTGATTTGCTTGGCAAGGGCCTTCATCATAGGAAGAGGTCCACACATATAAACAGTAGACTGGTCAGGGATTTCTTCTTGATCCAAAGTCAGGTATCCTTTTTCATTGCTATCGACCAGCTGAAGGTCAAAGTTAGCATTTTGACGGGCGTAGTCACGAAGTAGATCTAGGTAGACAGCATTTTCCTCCCCACGGAAACTATAGTAGAAGCGGACATTTCTGTCTAGGATAGGATGCTCCCGGATATAAGAGATGAAGGGTGTCATTCCAATTCCACCTGCAATCCAGATTTGCTGCTTTGGACCGTGTTCCATAGTCATATGCCCATAGGCGCGATCAACAGCAACCTTGCTACCGACTTGAAGATTGTCATAGATATTCTTGGTGTGGTCACCAGAGTTTTTTATCGTAAAATAAAGAGTTCGTCCTTTTCCTCCAGAGATGGAGAAAGGATGTGGAGCAGTCTCAAAACCTTTTTGGAAAATTTTTAGAAAGGCAAATTGCCCGTATTCGTAGGTGAAAGGATGGCTAAGTTCTATTTCAATTTCAGTCGTATCGTGGTTGAGGCGTTTGATTCCTACGATTTTTCCAAGATAGGTGAAACCGATCTTTTGATAAAGGAAAATAATATAAAAACCTGCAAGCAAGCCTAAAATAGCATAGATTCCAAAGATAAGACCTAGGAAACTAAAGGAGAGGAGACGATTTCCCATGATCATCAAAACATGAAAGAGACCAAAGATATAGGCTAGATAAACCAATCGATGAATCCATCTCCATGCTTCATACTGGATATATTGTCCCAGATAGGCAACCAGAACAATGCTGATAAAGATATAGATAGCGATATTTCCAAACTGTGCGGCCAAATGCGAACCCCAGAGGCCTCCCATGCTAAAGTTGTGTAGGGTTAGTAGGAGAATGGATAGAAAAGCCGTGAATTTATGAGCTAGATACATTTTTTCAAGTCCGTTAAACCAAGCCTCAAGCAAGGGTAAACGGCTAGCTAGTATAAAAGTAAGTGAGAGCGTAGTGAGAGCTAAACCAGGGATTAGAAACTGACTAACACCTGAACTGAGCCAAGCTAGGATAGTCAGAAACATACTAAGCCCGATAAATAAAATACCTTTTAATGATTTCATAGTAGAAGTCCTTTCATGGATTTATCTTATATTGGATGTAATAAGATTTGTTACATTTTAACAAAAAATGAATCTGTAGTCAAGGTTTAGGGTCTCGGCCTCTAAGTCAAATTTTCATGATAATCTATAAATAACGGTTAAGAAATATACTGTTTGATTTGTGTACTTCTTATAGAAATTTTTTTGTTATAACAATGTAAGGGTGGGAAAAATTTAACTTCTACAAAACTCTAAAAAATAAATTGATACATAAAAGTGTATTTTATTTAATTATAAGATAAATAGTTCCGGGAATTTACACGCTATAAACCTACATGAATATTGGTTTTTTAAAGTATTTACCATTAAATTATTTTTGTATTTTTCTAAAATAAAATTATAAAAGTTGTTGAAAAAGATAGGGAAAAGTGTTAGTATGAATATGCATATTGAATACAAGGATATAATCCTTTTAGAATAATGAAATTTAAAGACCATTTTTTGAGTAGGGAAGAAATTTCGTTTTTTTTTCTATATTTCAATATCGATATAATAAAAATAGGAAGGTTGTGTATCTTATGAAGAGTAAGCAACAGGATTTTAGAACGGAGAAATACATTCGATACGGGATTCGAAAGTATAGTTTAGGAGTAGCATCAGTAGCAATTTCAGCAGGTTTGATGTTTTTGGGCAATGGAGCAGTATCAGCGATGGAACTTCAAGGAGCAGATACTAGGCTTGTTTCAACATCGACATTGAATACGGAATCTTCTACGGAAACAAAAACACCTGAAAATTCGATAAAAAAAGAAAAAGAAGTTGCCCTTAAGACGGTTGATAAAACGGATTTAGTTAAAAAAATTACAGAACTTGAAGAGAAAGTAAAAACAGCAAAGAATATAGATGACTTGGTACTAACATCTGCTAAAGAACTATTAGTTTCTGCGAAATCTGTCATCTCAAAAGAGATAGTTGAGCAGGAGGAAGTGGATACTGAACTTGCTAAGATTAAAGAGTTAATTACGGTATTTGCTGAGTCTGTCGAAGTTGGGAAAATAACGGAATCTACAGAAAAAGCAGAAGAAACCAAAGAAACAAAAGAAACTGTTGTACCAGTCCAAGAAGCTAAAAAAATCTTAGAACAAGTTACTTCTGAAGCTGAGGTAACCAATGTTTTAGCAACTGAAGCAGTCCGGAAAAATAAGGTTGAGGGTGAAAACAAAGCGGCGATTGAGGCGGCGGTAGCTAATAATAAGGGAGTTATTGCAGAAACTAAAAAAGTCCTAGCGAATGATGCCCTTACAGCTAAACAAATCAATGATCAATTGTCACGCTTAAATGATTCCATTCTTGCTGTCTACAATGATCTGAAAAAAGCAGGAGTTGGAAATGACTGGAACTTTGGAGTAGCTTTGGCTGCTCAAGATTTCTATGCCGAAGAGGGTTCTAACACAACTCATGCATCGGAAACAAACGCTGCAAATCATACTGGTAAAGATACCTATACAATTCCAGTACAAGAAATTAAATTAATTACGGGTACTGATGCTACAGGGTTAGAGATAGAAGTCTATTCTAATCAGCGGACTGGTGAAGATACCAATGCTGGAAATGGGATGCATACAGAACAGGGTGGAAAAACTGGTCATAACAACAAAGGACGTGTAGACTATCCATTAACCCCTGATGCCGCTAAAAAGTTAGCTGAAGAAGCACCACTTTGGAGAAATAAACTCCGTGCGGATGGGTCAAGAATTTCAAACGCTGCGACGTCAATATACTCTGCTAACGGTGGTTATGAATACCTAGCTACAGAAATTTATGGCTATGGGTATGAACAAGGAGTTGACAGAGTTTATATTAAAGGTTTGAAAGATCGTATTGCAGTTACAGAAAAAGCTAAGCAAGCTGGTTGGAGTCTTACCTCTGTAACACCAACTAACCTTGTACCAGGTGTTGCTTATGATGAGGCGACAGATACCATTCAAGGTAAAGTAATTGCTGGTATTGAAAATGGAGTGTATGACTTACGATTTAATATTACTGCAACGAATACAGATGGGCGGACTGTCACCTTCCAAATTCAGAATCTACGTGCTGGTTGGGTAGGTTGGCAAGATAGCACACCTCCTACAATTCAGTCAGATTCAGCTCGTTATGATAGAACTGTTGGTGATGATGCGAATATCAATCTTCGTTTTCATGATTCTTCGGGAGCTAGTGCGATACCTGGCAATTCAGCAGGAAACTATGACTATACAACTGCTGAAGGTAAAGTAGTTAAAGTTCGTCAAAATTCTTCTAAAGCAGTCACAGGTGTCTCAGGCTACAACACTATAGGAGCAGAATTAGATGATTCTAAAGTGTTGATTCCTGGTACCAACTATACTGTAACAAACAGTACTGCTGAAGAGCAAAAAGCTGCTGGAACCAACATGGGTAATGCTGTCATTGGAGGTAAGGTGACAGAGGCAGGTATCTATACCGTTTCAGTATTTGCTAAAGATTATGATAAATTATCTAATAATACGACATGGAATCAGTCAGGTCAAGAGGCGCACGGTTCTATTACTGTAGTTGTTAAGCCTAAAGTTGAAGTTCAAAACGTTGAAACCTATTCAACAACAGTTCCTGTTAAAATCTCGAAAGGTGCTACAAGTGCTAAGGTTACAATGCCAGATGGAACTGTAACAAACTTGAAAGCCGTTAATAGTAAATGGCTTGTAGATAGTGGTTCAACCAATACAGCGGTTACTGAAAATCAAGAACTAGGTGCTGTAGATTCAAATACCGTCTTTAATATTCCAGTCACGTCAGAGGCAACTGCAAAAGTTGGTGTTGATAATATCAAAGTAGAAGCATCAGCTGAAAATGTTAAGGGAACTTTCTTACGTGATCGAGTTGAATTGAATGGAACTGATGGGCAAAAACACACTGCTACTTTTAATAAGGCTACCGGACACTGGGAGCTACCAAGCGAATATGCTGAAAGTAAAACACTGAATGGTGATGGTACGACAAGATGGACTAAACGTCAAGTGTACACAGAAGCTCAGCTAGACGGTGGTATGAAATTTTATATCTATGAGTACATTCGACAGCTTGATAGCGCTGGGAAAGTGACAAGTGTAGAAACGCCAACTCGTCCAGAAACGATTTATGTTTCTAAGAACACTAATCAAGTAGGTGATGGCATGTCAGTAACTGTCACTTATGACAAACATTCAAATACATGGGCGTCATCTGATGGAACGGAAGTGACTGCTACAAAGCTTGGAAATGACTCTTGGGAAGTTCATACTAAGTCAGGATTTGGTGGGATTATTAGAGGAACGATTGCTACAAATACTGATGTGGCAACTGTTGTAAATACAAAACCAACAGCAACTTCACAAGATTATACTTCAACAAAAGGTACTGCGGTTGACCCTCGTAATGAAGCAAAAGCTGCAGTAAGCATCTCAGACTCTGAAGATACTAAATACGGAAAAACTACCTATATCACTCGAATCACAGTAACATCGCCTTCAGGAGTTCAAAAAGTATTTGATACTAAACAAGATGCAAATAACTACAATATTGCTAGTGGATATAGCTTAAATGAAGTAGGGGTATATACTGTTAAGATTGATGTTATTGATAGTAATGGAAATTACACTACTGAAGCAACAATCGGTGGAACTGAGTCGGGAGTTGATCATGGAGTTGATTCATCAACCGCTACAACAACCTACCATATTACAGTAACTGATACGATTGAAGGGCTTAATGTGACTTCGACTGATATTCAAGGTGCTACTCAAAAAGAAACTCCAACCTTTACATCTGTTGGAGATGAATCACCAGTAAAACCAAGTGCTTCTTCGCCTGCTAAGTTAGTAGATCCAAAAACAGGTGGATTTGTTGATACTCTAACAATTGATGGTCAGGGTACCTACTCAATTAATAATGAAACAGGTGAAGTAACTTTTGTTCCATTGAAGACATTCACCGGTACAGCTACACCTGTCACAGTTTCACTTACTGCAAAATTAGGAAAAGATGCTAATGATACGGATATTACAGCAACTGCTACAGCAACGTATACTCCAACTGTAATACCTGTTAAACCAACTTCTACAGATGATGAGTCTGAAGGACCTAAAGGACAAACACAAAACGGTACACCAACTTTTACTGGTGGTAAAGTTGAAGTAAATGGTGTAGAGAAGACTGTTGAAATTGATGAAAATGTTAAACCAACCTTTGATGATGGCACGACTAAGAAAGTTGTTCCGGGAGAAGGAACTTATACCATTGATGAAAATGGTGTGGTAACTTTCACACCAGAAAAAGACTTTGTTGGAAAGGCTTCAGGAGTTACAGTCAAACGAGTTGATAAGAACGGAACAGAAATAACTGCAAAATACACTCCAACTGTACGTCCAATTACTTCATTTGTAGATACTAAGGGGAATACATTAATTCCAAGCGAAGACGGCGAACAACCTAAGAAAGATATTCCAGGCTACCGCTTCGTAGAGACCAAGAAACTTCCAAATGGAGATACAGAGCACGTTTATGAGAAGGTTAAGACTAGTCATAAGGATAAGGAAGGGAACGAGATTCCAGGCTATCCAAGCGAAGACGGTGAACAACCGAAGAAAGATATTCCAGGTTACCGCTTCGTAGAGACTAAGAAACTTCCAAATGGAGATACAGAGCACATCTACGAAAAAGTGAAGACTAGTCACAAGGATAAGGAAGGCAATGAGATTCCAGGCTATCCAAGCGAAGACGGTGAACAACCGAAGAAAGAAATTCCAGGTTACCGCTTCGTAGAGACTAAGAAACTTCCAAATGGAGATACAGAGCACATCTACGAAAAAGTGAAGACTAGTCACAAGGATAAGGAAGGCAATGAGATTCCAGGCTATCCAAGCGAAGACGGCGAACAACCTAAGAAAGATATTCCAGGTTACCGCTTCGTAGAGACTAAGAAACTTCCAAATGGCGACACAGAACATGTCTACGAAAAAGTGAAGACTAGTCACAAGGATAAGGAAGGCAATGAGATTCCAGGCTATCCAAGCGAAGACGGTGAACAACCGAAGAAAGACATTCCAGGTTACCGCTTCGTAGAGACCAAGAAACTTCCAAATGGAGATACAGAGCACATCTACGAAAAAGTGAAGACTAGTCACAAGGATAAGGAAGGGAATGAAATTCCAGGCCACCCAAGCGAAGACGGCGAACAACCTAAGAAAGATATTCCAGGTTACCGCTTCGTAGAGACCAAGAAACTTCCAAATGGCGACACAGAACATGTCTACGAAAAAGTGAAGACTAGTCACAAGGATAAAGACGGAAATGAAATTCCAGGATATCCAACCGAAGAGGGTGAACAACCGAAGAAAGACATTCCAGGCTACCGCTTCGTAGAGACTAAGAAACTTCCAAACGGCGACACAGAACATGTCTACGAAAAAGTTGTAACTGCCCCTCAACAAAAACCGACTGAGCAATTTCCAACTACTAAAGCAACCAAAGAATTACCTAATACTGGTACGGAAGATCATGCAGCTTTGGCAGCTCTAGGAGTACTTGGTTTGATGAGCGGATTTGGACTTGTGTCTCGCAAGAAAAAAGAAGACTAATTCTATACTCGAGATTCTAAGTAGTATCCATTAGTTTCTTAAACAAAAAACCAACTAACCATTAGGTTAGTTGGTTTTTGTATATTCTCGATTTTTCCAAGCTTGGTAGCGGGTGTCGATCAAGAGTTGGGTTAGTCGTCCCATGGTTTCTCTTTCTTCGGGAGTGAGGGATTGAGCTTGGACAAAGAGATGGTGAATGTGTTCAATGACCTTGAAGGAAGAAAGATCGTTGATAGAGGAGATGCCTGCATCAAGAATGATTCCAAAAAAGAGGTCAAAGTAGAGCTGCAGTTCCGTATCAGGGACCGTCTCAACCCATTCCTTGAAGGTAGTATCAACTTGCTGGCTGTCACTATTGGTCTCGTCTAGTTGGACAAAGTGTTTGTCTTCAACCTGCCAACTAAAGGTGTCATGCTGGGCAAGACCACCCAAGGCAGTGCTTCGAACGACGATTTTTTTATCAGGAATTTCCAGCATCATCCCGATGATAGACCCTTGTGGGACAAATACTTTCGTTCTTTCCATCATGTTTTGATAGCCAGCTGTTTCGGTTAGTTCCTTGTGAAGTCCAGGCGCATCAAAAGTATAGACAGCGACAATGTTTTTTTGTAAAAGTGGATCGAGTTGACTAGCAGCATAGACAGCTAGATTGCCCCCTTTTGAGTGTCCTGCTAGGACCACCTTTTGGTTAGGATGTTGAGCAAAGAAGTCCTGTAAATACTGGAGGGCATGTTTTTGAGCTGGAATTTCCTTCATATAGGTCATATGGAAATCTTCTTTCCAACCGATGATACTGTCATCCGTCCCACGAAAAACAAGCAAATAAGTATCGAGACTGATACGATAAGTCATAGCCGCAAACTGTTTTTGCAATTCAGGATCGATATCGTTGATAAAGTCTGAGAGCTTGCAATTTTTAAAGCGTTTGTGTTGAGCGAGCTGATCCAACAACTGGAGACGGTTTTTATTGGTCAACATCGTCGTGTCTCTAGGGATTTGAGGTGCAAGATCTATGAGACGCTGTGGTTCTTGGGTAACTACATCATCAAAAGCAAGGTAGGTTAATTCGGTCAAGGCAAGAACATCTAACTCGTTCACGGGAAGGTCATAAAAGGAATCGTATGCTACATCATTCAAGTAATCAAAAATATTGGCCATAAAAGCTCCTTTCTCTATGTTTATCCTACCACATTTACATAGAATTAGCTAGTAGGCTTGTTTAGCCGCTCTACATAATGACCTAGTAGTTAGGGTTTGATTCAGATATAGAGAAGACAGATTGCTTTTATTTCAACCCCCTAAACGAGCTTGCTTGGATATTTTTGTTATCAATGCCATTTTCCTTTAAAAAATTCTTCATCTCATTTACATCATCAGGCTGACCTGTGATGAGATAGCTGGCTTGATTGCCGTATTCATCAATAGCGTGTTTTAAAAATGCTTGACTTTGAGAAAATTCATCGCTAGTTTTATAAGTAAAATTCGATGTTTTTTGAGCCAGTTCCTTCATCTCATTATCGAAAATAGTAACTCCTTTGTCAAAATGGTTGAGAATAATTGGTGCTTTACCAGCCCATTCTTTGATAAGGGGGCGTAGAGCAGAAATACCAACATCAGATGCAAAGCAAACTAGTGGCTGATTCGTATCTTTAACGGTTAAAGAGGAATCAAGCCAACTCATCTCAATCTCACTGCCAGTCGGTAAATGTGTCAAGGTTTCCTTAAAGTGGCTACCACTATTATGCGTTAAAATGAGGATTTCATCTTCATCAGGTGTGGAGGCAATGGTTAGCCATCGACTGGTCTGCTCTCCCTTAGCTTCGTTTTTCCTAGTAGCGGACGAGGTATCAGGGAGTGTAAACTTAGCATAAGCCCCAGCTTTCCAGATTTGATGACTCGGTTTTGTGATATGAATTACATATAGATCTCCGCTGGGGTTTTCGATGGATTTTATCGATAATGTCTGGCTTCGTCCAAGATAAGCGATGGCACCCCAAGTTATAATACATAGCGCTCCAAGTGTTGATAGAATGATAATAAACATTTTTTTACCTCTTTTCATTTTTTATGACTCCTGTTCTTAATTTTATGAATGAACTAAAAAAATAATTCATTCATATTTTTTTAAAAAATAAAGAAATCCATTCTTTATTTTAGAACTCCTTTAATGAAGTTGGTTGCAAGTATTTCAACAGTTTTGCCAATATCTGGAAAATCTTTTTCCGTGATATGCATATCCATATAGTAAAACAGATTATAAACCTGTAAAATATCTTGAATCTTTTCTGGCGAGTACCCTTCAGCCTGCATGCGATTTGTAAAAGTTTTAACTAGAAACTGATGAAAAGGATTTGCGACTTTGCCTTCTTCCGAGGAATAGTAGCTGTGTAACTCATCTGCGATGGAAGGATTGTACCATTCTGCAAGGATTTTATTGGAAGAAACGAGAGTTCTGGACTGAGCAAATAGTTGACCAATGAGGTCAATCATGTCAATTTCCCAATCCAGTTCTTCGATCATAGCTTGGCGAACACGGTTGTTTTCATCTATATAGATGTCTAGAAAAATGGCTTCTTTACTCTCGTAATAGTTATAAAAAGAACCAACTGCAACACCAGCTTGCCTAGCAATTTCTGAAATACCTGTTGCCTTGTAACCTTTTTTCGAAAAAACTTCATAGGCTGCTGTCTTTAAAGATTGTTTTTTGTCCAATAGGATTTAACCTCCTTTGCTTCATGAATGAATAAATTTATTAGTTCATTCATATTCTAACAAATCATGGCTAGCTTGTCAATAAGAAGGCTAGATCTGTTAAATAAGTTAAAGAAACGCTAACAAAATGAGCACAAAAAGGAAAATATAGGATAAGGCTGGAACTATAATTAAAAATAAGGTATGATATCAGTGAGAATGTTCTCTATTTAGCATCTGTTTTCTGATCTGAATTTGGGAAATAGGCTGCTAAACAGTATGAGATACTGATCCGTAAATCTGATATGAAGGGTTTTGATACTTTGAGAAATAACAAAGGAGGAGCGCATGCACAAGATTTTACTAGTAGAAGATGACCAAGTTATTCGGCAACAAGTTGGGAAATTGCTCTCTGAGTGGGGATTTGAAGTCGTTTTGGTAGAGGATTTTATGGAAGTGTTGAGCTTATTTGTCCAGTCGGTGCCTCATTTGGTCCTCATGGATATCGGTTTGCCACTCTTTAATGGTTATCACTGGTGCCAGGAGATTCGTAAAATTTCCAAGGTACCTATCATGTTTCTGTCTTCAAGAGACCAGGCGATGGATATCGTCATGGCGATCAATATGGGAGCAGATGACTTTGTGACCAAACCTTTTGACCAGCAGGTGCTCCTTGCCAAGGTTCAGGGTTTGTTGCGCCGTTCCTATGAATTTGGGCGGGATGAAAGTCTTCTGGAGTATGCGGGTGTGATCCTCAATACCAAGTCTATGGACCTGCACTATCAGGGGGAAGTCCTGAGTTTGACCAAGAATGAATTTCAAATTTTGCGGGTCTTGTTTGAACATGCTGGCAATATCGTGGCGCGTGATGACTTGATGAGAGAACTCTGGAATAGCGACTTTTTCATCGATGATAACACCTTATCTGTCAACGTTGCTCGCTTGCGTAAAAAGTTGGAGGAGCAAGGCTTAGTAGGCTTTATTGAAACCAAGAAAGGAATAGGATACGGACTGAAACATGCTTGATTGGAAATCATTTTTTCTAGCCTATCTGCGTTCTCGCAGTCGCGTTTTTACCTATATTTTTTCATTAGGCTTTCTCGTCCTTCTCTTTCAGTTTTTATTTGCTAGTCTAGGAACTTATTTTCTTTATTTCTTTCTGCTCAGTAGTTTTGTGACCTTCTTATTTTTGGCTTGGGATATATTTGCAGAAGCTCAGGTTTACCGTCAGGAAGTACTCTATACTGAGAGAGACCCTAAGTCTCCTCTGGAATGTGCGCTAGTAGAAAAGCTCGAAGAGCGTGAATCTGAATTGTATCAAAAGAAGTCGGAAGCGCAGAGCAAGCTGACGGATTTGCTGGACTACTACACCTTGTGGGTTCATCAGATCAAGACCCCCATTGCAGCGAGTCGTCTCTTGGTAGCAGAAGTCTCTGATCGTGAGGTCAAGCAGCAACTGGAACAGGAAATCTTTAAGATTGACTCCTATACCAATCTGGTGTTGCAGTATCTTCGTTTGGAGAGCTTCCACGATGACTTGGTATTTGAAAAGGTTCAAGTGGAGGATCCGGTGAAGGAAGTGGTTCGCAAATATGCCCTTTTCTTTATCCAAAAAGGACTGGCGCTCAATCTCCATGACCTTGACAAAATCATCGTGACTGATAAGAAATGGCTGTTGGTCGTCATTGAACAAATCCTCTCAAACAGTCTCAAATACACCAAGGAAGGTGGGCTAGAGATTTATATGGAAGGTCAGGAGCTCTGTATCAAGGATACGGGAATCGGGATAAAAAACAGTGATGTCCTTCGAGTCTTTGAACGTGGCTTTTCAGGCTACAATGGTCGTTTGACTCAGCAGTCATCTGGCCTTGGACTTTATCTATCTAAGAAAATTTCTGAAGAACTGGGTCACCAGATTCGCATCGAGTCTGAGGTTGGAAAAGGAACAACAGTACGCATCAAGTTTTCCAATAGGAATCTGATGATTGAGTGAGCATAGTTGATGATGACCTTATCCATCTGTGGAATTTTTGTTCTAGTCTATATCTCTATTTTCATGATAATGTCTAGAAGTTACCGTAAGATTGTCCAGATGTAAAAAATGTTACACTAGGAAACGACTAGAATATAGTCAAAAAATAAAAGAGGCAAAAATGAAAGAAAGTTATTTTGACGGAGGAATCCTAGATTATATTGGATACTCTATCTTAGTAGCCATAATTTTCAGGCTTACCTTGGGGATCGCAACATCTTGGGCGGTTTGCATGATGCAAAATTGAAAACCAAACACACGGTAGTGGATGAGCAACGTCTATACTTTGACGGGACTGGAGCACAACTGTTCGGCAACTGGATCAAGGGGTTTCTTCTAACCATCATCACGTTTGGGATCTATGGCTTCTGATTGAAAATAAAAATGAAGCAATGGATTGTCGAACACACCAATCTTGTTTAAAGATTAAAACGGCATCTTCTTTCAGAGGAGATACCATTTTTTTTCTTTTTCGTATAAGGAAACAAAAGTTTCTTCCTTCTCTATCTGTTCAATTGATATATTTCTTCAGAGAAAGACTGTAAAATTTTTGATATAATGTTAAGGATAGACTGACGGATGCTTAAAAGATAATTTTCAAAAAAATAACAGGTGAGAATTAAAAATATGTAAGATTGAAAAGAAGTCTCTCTGCCATCATCCAAGCAGAAACAAGATTATATGAAATAAAAGGAGTAACCAATGACCGGAAATTATTCAACACGTGAATACCGTGAGAAATTATATGATGATCTTCATGTTCGATTAAGAGATATAGTGATTTTGATGTGTGCGATTTTTATTGCCTCTATAGGTCTAAATATGAATTCAACAGCTGTCATTATTGGAGCCATGTTGATTTCCCCTCTTATGACATCGATTGTTGGACTAGGATTCGGTTTAGCTATTTTTGATACGCGTTT